>CAZZZJ010000114.1:0-8793 GCA_964658355.1 Beijerinckiaceae bacterium | reverse complement strand
ACCCGTTCATCTCGACCGCGTCGACCACCTGCATGACGATTCCGATGCGCGACGCGGGAGCGCGATGCGCCCGCGGGCCGGGCCCCGGCGCTTCGCGCGCCGCGCCGACTCGTCCGGGGTGCGCCCGGCCGATGGCGAAGTTATGGCCCCAGCGTTTCCAAATGTTCAAGCATCGCGTGCAACCGGCCTGCGTGCGGCGACCGATCGGCCGGATGCGTCGTGCGTTCGCGCACAGCGGCGCGCGGATGTTTCGCGCGGAGGCGCCGGGAAACGGTGGTCGCCAGGCGGCAGCGGACGCCCGCGCCACGCCGTCATCCCGGGGCTGCGCCGCAGAGCCCGGGATGACGGGGGAGGATCTGACGACCGGGGTTTCGAAATCCGTGACTGCGGTCGCGCACAAAGCAGGCGAAGCGCGGCGGCTTCGCGCGCGGGATCCGGCGGCACCGAGAGCGGCGAAGCGCCTCGACCCGCGCCCCGGCCGCCTCAGGCCTGCGCGGAATCCGCCGCCGCACCGGCCTTCGGGCCGCCCTTGGCGACGCCGACGAGCGCCGGGCGCAGGGTCCGGTCGCCGATGACGTAGCCCGACTGGACCACCTGAACGATGGTGCCGGCCGGCACCTCCGGATCGGGGACCTCGAACATCGCCTGGTGGCGATTCGGGTCGAAGCGCTGGCCCTTGGGCTCGACCGCCTTCACGCCGTGGCGTTCCAGGGTCTTGGCCAGGTCCCGCTCGGTCAGCTCGATGCCGTCGATCAGGCCCTTCAGGGCGCCCTCGGCCGAGGCCCGCGCCTCGGCGGGGACGCTGTCGAGCGCGCGGCGGATGTTGTCGGCGACGTTGAGCACGTCCCGGGCGAAGTTCGTCACCGCGTAGGTGCGGCCGTCGGAAACCTCGCGCTCGGTCCGGCGGCGCAGGTTCTCCATCTCGGCGAGCGTGCGCAGCGCGCGGTCCTTGAACTCGTCGCGCTCGGCGGTCATCGCCGCCAAAGCCGCGTCGGCGGCCGGCGCCTCGCGGGCCTCCGGGGTCTCGTGCGCGGCCTCGTGCGCCACGCCGGCCCCGGCCTCGACCGTGTTCTGGCGCGGGTCGTCGTGCTGCATGTCGTTGCTCGTCATCGCGAAAAGGGCTCGCCGGGTGATTTCGGGGTCGGCGTTGATATCAGGCCCCCGGGCCGCGAAATCAACCCGTCCGCATCGGCAGGGCGGTCTCGGCTCGCCTGTGGCCGCGCCGCTCGTGTGGGGGGTGGTTTTGCGAGGCTTTGCTTTCGGGAGTCGAACCGGGATGAGCGGACGCGCACGCCAAAGGCGGCCACAGGCAGTTTTGCGCCATTAGCGGACATCAGCCCACCGCCCAGCAGCAGACATTCAATTTCGGGCAAGCGACCGTTCGGTTTCGACCCTTTTTAGAAACCAGGAACGTCCGCTTGCAAGCTGCCTAGTTTAAGTCGAGGCCGACGTCGGAAAGGGGTGGGTCTCCGCCGGTCCGCCTCAGACCGCCCCGGGTGCGACGCGGACTTGTTCCCCGCTTGCAACATCGGCGCGCGATCGTGACGGGTCTTCGGGACGTGATTGGATTTCGCCGCCTCCTTCGGTCCTGCTTGCATGAACACGCGCACCATGGGGTCCAGACGATCGGCCTGCGGACGCGCGGGCGCTTGTTGGCTCGATGTCAGACTGCCTATGTCAATCTCGTCGCATCGGGCGCATTCCGATGTCACCCTCCCGACCAAGCGCCCGGCGACGGACGCCTTCCAGATCCTCGTGCTCGTGGCGGGCCTGCTCACGATCGCCGTCGTGTGGGTCGGCCTGTCGTACCATCTGCACCTGCGCGAGCAGACCGCCCGGGAGCAGGCGACCCGCGACGTCGTCAACCTGTCGGTCGGGGTCGAGCAGCACGTCGAGCGCCTCCTCGTCGGCGTCGACCAGGTCATGCGCTTCATCGCCGACGACTTCTTCCGCGACCCGGAGACGTTCGACTTCTATGCCTGGATCCGACGCGCGACCTCGCTCGAGAACGTCGTCCACCAGATGACCCTGTTCGACGAGCACGGAGACCTTGTCTCTTCGCGCACGCCGCCGCCCGGGCTGCCGCGCATCAATGTCCGCGACCGGGCGTACTTCCAGGCGCTGGCCGCCAACCCGGACCAAGGCCTCTACATCGATCGTACGCTGAAGGGCCGGATGACCGGCACCTACGTGATGCAGGTGGCGCGACGGCTCGCCCATCCCGATGGACGCTTCGCCGGCGTCATCGTCACCTCGATCGATCCCGATTACCTGGCTGGCCAATTCAAGGCGTTCGACCTCGGCCCGCAGGGTAGCATCGCCCTCGTCGGCAAGGACGGGTTCGTGCGCGCCCGCGCGCCACAGACCGCGGGCATGTACGAGTTGGATACCCGCACCCTCGACCTGCCCAAAGACTTCTTCCAGCAGTTCGAACAAAAGATACTGGGTTCGTTCCAGATGACGAGCCCCTACGATCACGTCACCCGCATTTACAGCTATCGCTCCGTCGGGTCGTTTCCGCTCTTAATCGACGTCGGCAAGTCCCTCGACGCGGTGATGGCCCCCCTGACCGCCGAGCGCCTGCACGCCCGGGTCGCCGGCGGCATCGTGACGGCCGTGCTGCTGGCCGTGACCCTCGTCCTCCTGCGGGGCCTAGAGCGCGGCAGCCGGCAGCGTGCGGCGCTGGCGCGGGCCAACGCGACCCTTGCCGAGAAGGAGGGCGTCGCCCGCCAGGCCGAGGGGAGGGCGCAGGAGGCCAACCGCCTGCTGAGCCTCGCCGCGCAGATCGCGCATATCGGCCACTGGCGCATCGAGCTGCCCGGGCCCACCCTGTACTGGTCGGACGAGGTCTTCCGCATCCATGGCCGCAACCTCGGGGAGGGACCGCCGTCCGTCGACGAAGCAATCGCGGCCTATCACCCGGACGACCGGGACGCCGTGGCTCGCCACGTCGCGAACGCGGTCGAGACCGGCCGGACCTTCTCCTTCTCCGCCCGCATCGTCACGTCCGACGGCCGCTTCCGCGACATTGTCTGCCGCGGCCTGTGCGAGCAGGACGCGGCCGGGGCCACGACGGCGGTGTTTGGCACCGTCATGGACGTAACCGACCTGCGTGAGACCGAGCGGGCCGTGATCGACAGCGAGGCGCGCTACCGGCTGCTCGCCGACCACACTCACGACATGATCGTCCAGGTCGACCTCGACACCACCCGCCGGTACGTCTCGCCCGCCTCGCGCGAGCTTCTCGGCTACGAGCCCGAGGAGCTGATCGGGACGAAGCCGATCGACATGGTGCACCCCGACGACCGGCCCGCGGTCGCCGCCTTGCTCGCGGAGCTCGGAGACGGCCGGAGGACCGAGGCGCTGAAGCGCCAGCGCTACCGCCGCAAGGACGGGAGCTACGTCTGGGTCGAGGTCGGCTACCGCATGGTTCAGGACGCCGGGGGCCGCGCCGTCGGCTGCGTCGCCTCGACCCGGAACATCACCGCCCGGGTGGAGGCCGAACAGCGCATCCGCGCGAGCGAGAACCGCTTCCGCCTGCTCGCCGAGAACACCAGCGAGTTGATCATGCTCGGCCACGACGACGGCCGGCGCTCGTACATCTCGCCGGCCTCCGAGCGCCTGCTCGGCTACGCGCCGGAGGAACTCGGCGCGATGCGGCTCCCTGACTACGTCCACCCCGACGACCTCGACCGGCTCCACGCGGCGACGCGCACGCTGTATCGCGGCCTGGCGGAGGCGACGTGCGAATACAGGGCGCAGAACAAGGCCCGCGGCTGGATCTGGGTCGAGGGCGTGTTCCGGCGCATCCCGGACGCCCAGGCCGGAGAGCCGACGATCGTCGCCACCTTCCGCGACGTCTCGGAGCGCCGGGCGCAAGCAGAGGCCCTGGCCGACGCCAAGGCGGCGGCGGAACGCGCGAGCGCGGCCAAGACCGATTTCCTCGCCGCGATGAGCCACGAGATCCGCACGCCGCTCAACGCCATCATCGGCTTCACAGACCTGATGGTCGCCTCCGGTCGCCTGCCCCAGGACCTGCAGCGCCAGGCCGAGCTGGTGCGCACGTCAAGCGCGTCCCTGCTCACGGTAGTCAACGACATCCTCGACTTCTCCAAGGTCGAGGCTGGCGCCATTGCCCTCGACCGGCAGGCCTTCGACCCGCGCGCGCTGGTCTACAACAGCCTCGCGATCGTGCGTGTCGCTGCCGCCGGGAAGGGCCTGGAGGTCCGGGCGGTGATCGACCCGGCGCTGCCCAAGGGCTTGGTAGGCGACGAGGGGCGGTTGCGGCAGGTGCTGCTCAACCTGCTTAACAACGCGATCAAGTTCACGGCGCGGGGCTCCGTCACCTTGAGCGTCCAGCACGGCGGCGAGACCGAGGCCGGCGAGCGCCTGCGCTTCAGCGTGGCCGACACCGGCATCGGCATCGCCCGAAACAAGCAGGACCGCCTGTTCAAACGCTTCTCGCAGGTGGACGGCTCGATTGAGAGAGATTTCGGCGGCACTGGCCTTGGCCTCGCAATCTGCAAGCAGCTCGTCGACCTGATGGGCGGCGAGATTGGCGTTCTGTCCGAGCAAGGCGTTGGCGCCACGTTCTGGTTCTCGGTTGTGCTGCCGCGCGGGGCGGTGACGCGCGGCGTCGCCCTCGTCACCGAGGCGCCGGCGGTTCGGCGCTCGGGCCACCTGCTCCTCGTCGAGGACAACGCGATCAACCAGGAGCTGGCGCGCTCGGTCCTCGAGGTCGGGGGCCACACGGTCGACGTGGTCGACGACGGCGAGGCGGCGATCCGGGCGGTGGAGCGGGGCCGCTACGATCTCGTGCTGATGGACGTGCAGATGGCCGGCATGGACGGGTTGACCGCCACGCGCCTCATCCGCGCCCTCGGCACCCACGTCTCGACTGTGCCGATCGTTGCCATGACCGCCAACGTGCTGACGGACCAGGTCGAAGCCTTCCGCGCGGCCGGGATGGACGATCACATCGGCAAGCCGTTCGAGCGGGCCGCGCTCTACCGCCTGATCGACAAGTGGTTGGCCTGGAGCGCCGGAACGGCACCCACCAATCTGGGCGATGCCGATCTGACCGATCCCAGTCTTCATGCAGGCCTACTCGATCGGCAGGCCTACGACGCGGTGTCGGCGCACGTCCGGCCCGAGCGGTTGGTCGGCCTGCTGGAAGCGCTGGCCGACGAGCTGGGCGCGAGCTTCCTCGGCGGCGATGCCTCCGCGGAGGAGCGCGACCAGCTTCGCTTCGAGGCGCATACGCTCACGAGCTCGACCGGCATGCTCGGCTTCGCGGCGTTGTCCGATGCCTGCCGGGCCCTGGAGGGCATCAACGAGCAGCGCGTGGTCGGCGAGGGGCCGGAGGTGTTCTGGCAGCAGCTGGAGCAGGTTCGTTCGCACTGCCGCCAAGCGAAGGCCGCATCGCTGATCCTTCTTCAGAGTGCGAATGCAGGCAACGCCCGATCAATGGCTTAGACGTAGTTCGGGCATTGATGCGACGGCACGATGCCAGCCGCCTTCGTTGACGATATGCCCGCACGCCCGTGGCACGGAGCGAGCCGAAAACGGGACTGCTACCGCATCAGATCACGGCCGTGAGCGAGATGCATGGAGCAGACCACGTCCCAGTTGGGCCGGAACTGGAACGCCTCTCCTAGGCTAACAGCAGGCGGCCGCTTCCCACCCAAATCGGACGCTTCGGATGGGTAGCATCCGTCAGGTTTCCATCACCAAGAGGGCGATCACGATCGCCGAAGGCGGCCGTGATCTGCCATCGGGCCCCGTCTTGTGAGGGTGCGGTCTGACCCGAGGTTCGGAACAGCCGGTTCGATCTCAGCCGATCACCCTGCGCGAGGCGACGGTCGTGTCGGGCCCGAACCCATAGACCCGGATTGATCCGGTCGCGATCTCCAGCGCCTCAATCTCGCTCGGCCCGAGACCTTCCAGCGCCATCACTAGGGCCCGCAACGCGTTGCCGTGTCCGACGACCAGGGTCGGGCCGCGCATCGCGGCTGGTTGGATGTGCCTGAGGTAGAACGGGACGATCCGTGCGACCGTATCCCTGATGCTCTCACCATCTGGGGGCAGGCCCTCATAGGAGCGATGCCAGTCCTCGACCCGCTCCGCCCCGTAACGGAGGTAGGCGGTCTCCTTGTCGAGGCCGCTTAAGACGCCGTAGTCGCGCTCGTTCAGCGCTGCGTCCTGTAGGGGTACCAGATCTGCCTGACCCAGGGCATTGAGCGCCAGCCGCGTGGTGGCGATGGCCCGCATCAAGGTCGAGGTGAAGGCCGCGGTGAGGTGAAAGCCTGCCTCCCTCAGTCGCCATCCGGCCGCGGTCGCCTCCTGCCGGCCACGTTCGGTCAGAGGGGAATCCAGAAGCCCCGTGAAGAGGCCATCGGCGTTGGCTTGGCTTTGGCCGTGTCGGATCAGGACGAGGCAGCGCGTCGGCGACCATTCCAGGAGACGATCCACGCGAACTCCTGACGATAAAAAGTTGGCCGGTCCAAGCCGGGCATGGATACCGACCCATATTGAGGCCTTTTTGGAAAGAGAGCGCCGATTTGTGGATGTCACACCCTCCATGCGCCGGCGAACCCAAGCCCTCGCGCCGCCAGAGCATGGCCTCGTAGAACGGGGCAAAGACGACCGGTAATCACGGTCGAGCAAGGCTTGTGGCCACGCCGGTCGACATCGCAGTTGCGCCAGAGATGTAATAGGCTGTTTGATTGGGAGACCTGCTAGACAATTCTACTCCTAATGGGCAGCCCATTTCGTAGTCAAGTGCCGCCATGTTGCCCATTGCACGACCCCTGTTGCCGGCATCGTAAGAGCGTGCCTCATGGAAGCCGAGTTCTTGCTTACCCTGCCGACCAATCCCCTCGCGTATATTCCCGCTGTTCACGTAGTGCCGGCCTGTTCCAGCGACGAAGAGCACGGTACAGGCACTGGAGCAGGGGCCACGCGCTGCATCGTAAATTGTGACGGCACCAGTGGCTTTAATATTACGCGCGATTGGGCCAGCGACTGACAGGTCGCCGCCGATACTTGACAGATCTACCGCCCGGTAGCTGCCCTGCGGCGCGACCGCAGCGAACTTCAGATCGTCGCCTGCTTCGATCCGTCCGCGCACGACGACGGTTGTGCCGGTGCGGGTGATCTCAGCCGCCGCCGCACTGCCGACTAGTCCCGTTACGAGAAGGGAGGCGATCCCGAGATGTAAGGCTATCATTTTCAAGATCCTCTCCGAATTGACCTGCCACCACTCGAACTTGCCATAGAGAACGCGGAGCTGTGCCTTCAGCACTCGGAGGCGCAGGACCAGCTCATTAAAATGGCGATCGACGACGGCGTGCTGCACGTCCTGATAAAGGGCTTGCAAGCCGAGCTTGCTAAGGTACAAGCAAGATTGGGCCCGTGGAGCAGGGACCAAACACCCTTCGTTTTTGTAAAAACCTAATAACAACAAATCTTCGCACGCCGCAGCTTGGTCGTCATGTATCAATCAGGTAAATAGATCATGCGCTGATATGATGGTATAGATACGATACCTATAATTTTCTCGCTACCATCGAACATATTACTAAGACGAGGTCCGCTTGCGGAGAAATTTACTGAGTTTGCTTTCTTGCCTTCTGCAGTAGAGCTGTGAACGGTGTCCGTGGTCAGATCGGCTTTATAAATGCGGTAGAAATCCGGCCTGACACCAGAATAAACGCGAGGCTCGATATGAGACCTCACCCCCGTACCGGGCTGATACTCCGTTGAGAACGCCAGATGCTCGCCAGTGTCGGTTACGAAGCTCCAAGCCTCGCTGTTATTTGAGCCACCATCATCCGTACGGACCTGCTTGCTCATCGTCACTTTGGCGGTAACGTATGCCCCGTAAGGGCCGGGCGCAGCTTGCGAGGGAGGTATAAGACCGTTGACGATCATGAGAGTGCTGATACCACTTTGAACATGCTTCGCCAGGACGCCGATAACAACATAAGAGTCGTGGAACGGTATAGGCTTGTTGTCGGCATCAGTTGCAGCAACGCCCTCAATGAAGACCATGGCGACGTTCGCGTCCATAAGTAATTTAGTGCCGGGATTTGAGACCCATCCCTCTGGGATATAATTTTTTAGCTTATCATCTGCAATCTGTAGATAAACGTACGTTCTGACTTCAGTTGATGACTGCACAAGATGCTCAGCGTGTGACACGCCACTTGTCATGATGTTGCATGTCAAGAAAAGTACAGGCATTGAAAGCGCAGTAGATCGCATCGTTTGCCCCTCACCAATTAAGCAATTTCTCACTGCGCTTCTGCATTCGACGCCGGCTCATTGTGTTGTACAATTGCTTTTCGCGGAGTTCAATAACTCATTCGCTCGATAACGGAAAACCGATCGAGCTTGCCTTTTTTGCCGCAAGACGCTGTTCGGATCGATGGGAGCACACAACTATCACACCGATGACCTTAGTTGATTTGCCGCCAAAGCGCCTTGACAGACATTGGGAGAACCGCCGGCTGATCCGCATCTTTAGACCTTAGAACTACTTTGGCAGTCTCGTGTGAAGGTCCCTGATGGGCCATCCTTCAGGTTAAGAAGGCGTCAGAGTTCGCTAACTTGAGGCACTTGAGATTGCAGCCAGCTCAGGCATTTTTCCTGTTTCTGGCACGCGTTTAGGTCAGCATACCTTACTGCCAAAGTAGTGCTAGGGAGCTCGAACGTTCGTCAGGAAGCGCACGACCTCGGCTCCGAGGTACTTCGACTGCTGTGACAGATCGGACGCCGAGGCGAGGACCTGGG
>CAZZZJ010000113.1:6047-8818 GCA_964658355.1 Beijerinckiaceae bacterium | reverse complement strand
CCGTTGAAAGAGCCCGTCTGCTGGACGATGTAGCCGATCGCGATCGGGGTGGTGATCCCGGCGGTGTTGCCGAAAGTGTTGAACAGTCCGCCCGACAAGCCGCCGCCCTGGCGCGGCGAGGTGTCGGAGACCACCGCCCAGCCGAGCGCCCCGACGCCCTTGCCGAAGAAGGCCAGCGCCATCAGCCCGACCACGAGCGCGTCGGTCTGCACGTAGTTGCAGCCGACGATGACCATCGAGAGCAGCATCCCGCCGACGATCGGGATCTTTCGCGATGCGGTGAGGGACCAGCCGCGCTTGAGCAGCCGGTCCGAGATCCAGCCGCCCAGGATGCCGCCGACGAAGCCGCAGAGCGCCGGCAGCACCGCGGCGAACCCCGCCTGCAGGATCGACAGGCCGCGCTCCTTCACGAGGTAGACCGGGAACCAGGTCAGGAAGAAGTACGTCAGCGTGGTGATGCAGTACTGCCCGACATAGATCCCGAGCAGCATGCGGTTCGCGAGCAGCTGCCGGATCGTGCGGCCCGCGTCGACCTGGGCCACGCCCGCGTCGCGCCCGTCCATGTCGAGCAGGGCGCCGCCCGCCTCGATGTAGTCGCGTTCCCCCTGGTTGATCGACGGATGGTCCTTCGGGCCGTGGATCACCTGGGTCCACAGCAGCGCGAAGGCGATGCCGAGCGCCCCCATCAGGGTGAAGACGTGGTGCCAGCCGTAATGGTGGACGACGAAGCCCATCAGCGGGGTGAACAGCACCGTGGCGAAGTACTGCGAGGAATTGAAGAAGGCCGACGCGGTGCCGCGCTCGGCGGTGGGGAACCATGCCGCGGTGATCCGGGCGTTGGCCGGAAACACCGGCGCCTCGGCGAGGCCGACGAGCAGGCGCAGGCCGAACAGCACCGCCACCGCGGTGAAGCCCGTGAGGAAGCCGACGGCGCCCTGCATCAGCGTGAAGGCCGACCACAGGAAGATCGCGCCGGCATAGACCCACTTCGCGCCGTAGCGGTCGAGCAGCCAGCCGCCCGGAAGCTGTGCCAGCACGTAGGACCAGGCGAAGGCGGAGAAGACGTAGCCCATCGCCACGGCGTCGAGGCCGAGATCCTTGGCGAGCGACGGACCGGCGATCGAGAGCGTCGCGCGGTCGGCGTAGTTGATGGTGGTGGCGATGAAGAGCATCGTCACGATGAGGAGCCTCACGCGGCTGCGCTTCACCGCGGTCATGGCGAGACCCGCGCTCATGGTGACCTTCTCCCTGAAGGCGGACCGCCCGGCCGGTGCCGGTGCGGACAGCGGCCGTTCTCTGAAGGCCCCTCGACGGGGCCCCGGCGACCGTTTGCCGGATCAGGTTAGGGGCGTCTCAGGTTGGGCGTCCAACTCAAAGGCTGAATGGATCGATGCCGGGCGCGCATCGATCGATGGTGGGATGATGAGGATCGACGTGGGCGGGGACAGGGCTTGAGCGGACGGTACGGGCTTGAGATCCGGGCGGCCAACGCCACCGACGCGCCGGGACTCGCCGCGCTGATCGGTCTGGAGGGGAAGAGGATCGCGGTCCGCGACCTCGCCGAGCGGATCGAAGCCTTGCGCGGCGGGAACGGGGCGGCCCTCGTCGCCGTCGAATGGGGACCGCCGGGCGGACTCGTCGTCCTGCACTGGTACCGCACCCTCGTCGCCGAGCCGACCGCGCAGATCACCACGCTGCTCGTCGCTCCCGACGACCGCCGGCGCGGCCTCGGGCGCCTGCTGCTCAAGGCGGCGGCGCAGGCGGCGCGCACCGCCGGGTGCGACGGGTTGGAGATGGCGCTTCCGCCGGACCGGCCGAACCTCGAAGCCTTCTGCGCGGCCACCGGCTTCGTCGCGGCCGGCACCCGGCTGACACGGCCCCTGCGCAAGCGGGGCGCCGAGCGTTGAGCGCGTCCCGAGTCTCACGGATTCCGCGTCCGAGTCGCCATCCGCGAAGTCCGCCGGCCCACCGCCGTGCGGGCGGGATTTGCTGCGTGACGCCCATCGCGATCCGGTATTCAGTGCAAGGTCGTGTCCCGGTCGGGATCGAGCTCCACGGCCTCGGCGAAGGGGAATTCCATTACGATCTCGCCCTCGCCGTCGGTGACGACGAGGTCGGCCGTCATCAGCCGGGCCTGATCGCGGGCCGCCCGGAGCGCGGCCAGGATCGTGTCGCGGGCGGTCTCCCAGGCCGCGTCGGCGTCGGGCAGGTCGGCTCCGTCGGGGTCGGTCACCCAATCGTCGCCGATCCGTGTGTTGAAGAAGTAGCGTGGCACGGTACAGGCTCCTCACGGCACGGGGGCTTCGCCCACGCGAGGCGATATCGGAGAGGGACATGGTGAAGCGCAGCCGGGCCGCAACGCCGGACGAGGCCGGACCGGTCGCGAGGCCGTCGATCCGCGCGGCGCTGGTCGCGACCGCCCTCGTCATGGCCTCCGCCCTCGGCGCCTCGGCCCAACCGGTCGAGCCCTCCGACGCGCGGGCGCTGGCGCTGGTGCGCGGGCACCGCACGGGCGGCTTCGTCACCGTCGGCCAGACCCTCGCCTATGCCGAGCGGGCCCGGCCCGAACGCTTCCGGCTGGCGCGGGCGCAGGTCGAGCGACGCGCCGGCGAGCCGTTCACCCGCGTCCACATCTGCTACTGGCTCCGCCCCGCCGGCCGGCCCGCCGAGCGCGCTTGCGGAATCGACTACCTCGTCAGCGCCGACCCGCCCCATGTCGAGGTCGCCGAGGCCTTCGGCGGCCTCGGGCGCGAGCTGGAAGCCGGCCGCGA
>CAZZZJ010000113.1:0-5947 GCA_964658355.1 Beijerinckiaceae bacterium | reverse complement strand
CCGAGCGCATCGCCTTCGTCGACGTGGCGCCGGAGGGCGAGCGTCTCGGTCCGGACCTCGACCGCGCGGCGGCCCGCGCCCGCTTCCATGTCCGCGATGCCGACGGCCGGCTCCGTTCGGGGGCCGCCGGCTTCGCCCGGCTCTGGAGCGCGCTGCCCGGCTGGCGCTGGCTCGGACGCATCGCACGGCTGCCGTTCGTGCTGCCGCTCGCCGAGATCGCCTATCGCGCGTTCCTGCCGCTTCGTCCCCGCATCGCCCGCCTCCTGGCGCGCAACCGTTGAGAACGCACCGCCGTGCTTGATCCCGCGCGTCGCGGCCGAGAAGGTAGGGCATGGCTCGCAAGCGCATCCACCTGACGACCGACATCCTGGGGGACGCCCTGCACCGGCTCGGGATCGCGGCCTCCGCCGTCGACCGCGAGGCGTTGCGCGTTCGCATGGGCCTGCCGGAGCAGGACGGGTTCGTCGAGGATGCCGCCGTCGCGGCGGCGCTCCGGGACGGCGACGCGCGTCGGGCCTTCGCCGGGACGGGCGTCGCCGCCCTCAAGCTCACGGTGCCCGCGCTGCGGGTCGAGCCGGCGCGGGACGGCGCCCTCCCCTGGCGGTTGCGCCTGCGCCTGCCGCTGCTCGACGACGGGCGCCTCGACCTCCGCCTCGACGTGCCCCCGGGCGAGACCGCGTGCGAGATCCTTGAGGAGATGGCCCTCGGCAATGATCCGACTTGGCGGCTCGACGAGCTGCGGGCGGCTCTGGCCGAGGCGTCGGCGGGCGTCGTGCGCACGCTGCATCGGACGGTGGCGCGCCTGCGCGATCAGGTCCGCGACGACCTCCACGAGATCGGAGCGGACGCGCCGACCTACATCGCCCATCTCGATCGGTCGCTGCGCGCCCGCATCTTCACGCCCGCGCCGAACCTCGCCCACGCGATCCTCGACACCCTGAAGGCCGTCCGGACGCGCGCGAAGGTGGTGGCGCGCGAGGAATCCGGCCGGCGGCGCCTGCGCGACCGGGTCGGGTTCGGGACCTACATCGACAAGTTCGTGCCGGCCCGCCGGCTCGACCGGCGCATCGTCTTCCACATGGGCCCGACCAATTCCGGCAAGACCTACGCGGCGCTCGAGGTGCTGGCGAAGGCGCGGACGGGAACCTACCTCGCGCCGCTGCGCCTGCTCGCGCTCGAGAACTACGAGGCCCTGCTGGAGCGGGGCTTGCGCGCCGGCATGGTCACCGGCGAGGAAGTCCTCGGCGCGCCCGACCCGAGCCACACCGCGCGCACCATCGAGACCGCGGACCTGCGCCGTCCGGTGGAGGTCGCGGTGATCGACGAGATCCAGATGCTGTCCGATCCCGATCGCGGCTGGGCCTGGACCAACGCGCTGTTCGGGATTCCGGCGAAGACCGTGATCGTCTGCGGCTCGGACGACGCGCTCTCGCATGTCCGCCGCGCGGCGGAGGCCGCGGGCGAATCCCTGGATGTCGTGGCGTTCGTGCGGAAGACCCCGCTCGTGGCGCTCGACGAACCGGTCCCGCTCGAATCCGTGCAGCCGGGAGATGCCGTCGTCGCCTTCTCGCGGCGCGCCGTGCACGAGAACCGCGAGGCGCTGGTGGCGGCCGGGCGCAGCGTCGCCACGATCTACGGCGCGCTCTCGCCGGAGGTGCGGCGGGCGGAAGCCGCGCGCTTCCGCGACGGCGAGGCCGAGGTGCTGGTCACCACCGATGCGATCGGCATGGGGCTGAACCTCGGACCGCTCAAGCGCGTGATCTTCGCAGCGGTGACAAAATGGGACGGCACCGCGACCCGTCCGCTCACCAACCCCGAAATTCGCCAGATCGCCGGCCGGGCCGGCCGCTTCGGCCATCAGGACGAGGGCCACGTCTCGGCGACCGACGACGCCAGCCTCGGCCCGATCCGCGATGCGCTGGCCGGCGCCCCGACGGCGCCCGCCGCCGACACCCGGTTCTACGTCCGGCCGGACCTCATCGCCATCGAGGCGGCGGCCTCCGAACTCGGCACCGAATCGCTCGCCGAGGTGCTGACGCACTTCGCGCGCGCGACCTTCTACGACGGCTCTCCCTTCCAGCCCTCGGAGATGGAGGAGGCGCTGCAGGCGGCGCGGGCCGTCGACAAGGCGCACCTGCCGATCCGCGAGGCCTTCGCCTTCGCGGTCTGCCCGATCGACCGGCGCGACCCGGCCTCCACAGCGGTGCTCGACCGCTGGGTCCAGGCGCGGGCCGCCGGCGCGGCCGTCCCGGCGCTGCGGGCGAATGTCGGCGGCGAGCTCGACTACCTGGAGCGAACGGTCAAGCTCGCCGCCGCCTATCTCTGGCTGGCGCGGCGCTTCCCCGACACGTTCGACGAGGCGGAGGCGACCAGGCTGCTGCGCGGTCGCGCCAACGCGGCGGTCGAGCAGACCCTGCGCGAGACGGCCTCACGCAACGTGGCGGCGCGGACCCGGCCCCGCGTGCCGGCGTGATGTGGCGCCTTCCCTCCCCGCAGAGGGGGGAGGGAAGGCGCGTGTGGGCCTCGAAACCGGGCGGCTTCGCGAAGAGACCTACTCTGCGCCCTGCCTCGCCGGGCGCGCGAGCAGCACGGCGGTGGCGATCCCGACGGCGAGGATCGTGACGGCGCAGGCGGCGAGCGCCGCGAACTGGCCGATGCCCCGGAGCGCGACGCCGAGCACGGCGACGCCCAGCGCCTGCCCGCAGAAGAACGAGAAGGCGTGGAGCGCCACCGCCGAGGCGCGGGCGGTGGGGGCGACCTCGGTCACCTGCACCTGGAAGGTGTTGTGCAGCATGTAGAAGCCGAGCCCCATCGCGACGAGCGCGGCCGCGTCGAGCTGCCAGCGCCCCGCGAGGCCGATCATGGTGAGGGCGCCCGCGCAGACGAGGCCGCCGCCGATCAGCATCCGCTGCATCCCGAGGAACCGGACCAGCAGGCCGACGAGGGCGGAGTAGATCAGCCCGCCGATGGCGAAGCCGGCGAGCGCCAGCCCGGCCTCGCGCGGGCCGCCCTCCCCCCGCGCCTCGATCAGCGGCGCGAGGTGCGGGAAGATGCCGAACACCGCGATCGCCTCGACGAATACGGCCGCGAACAGAACCCGGGCGCGCGGGTTGGCGACGATCGCGCGATACCGCGTGAGCGCCAGCCCGAATTCCGGCCGTCGCGCCGGGAGACGGCCGCTCCGGTCGAAACCGAACAGCGTCGCGGCGCAGCCGAGCACGGCGACCGCGGCGTTGATCGCGAACACGCCGTGCCAGCCGACCTGCCCCTCGATCAGCCCGGCGAAGGTCGAGCCCGAGAGCTGGCCGAGGATCACCGCGACGAGGAAGCGGCCGATCGCCACCTGGCGGCGCTCCATCGGCACCCGGTCGCCCATCAGGGCCAGGGCCAGCGGGATCACCCCGCCGGCGGCGGCGCCCGCCATCATCCGCAATCCGAAGAGCAGGCGCAGGTCGACGGCGAAGGCGCAGCCGACGAGCGCCACGACCAGCACCCCGAGGCACGCCGTGATGACCCGCTCCTTGCCGACGGCGTCGCCCACCGGCCCGAGGATCGGCTGGATCAGCGCGTAGGGCAGCGCGAAGGCGGTCGAGAGCAGCGCCACGGTGTGGGCGTCGCTGCGAAGGTCGCGCGCCAGCACACCGACCAGCGGCTCGACCGAGCGCCACGCGAAGGTGCTGGAGAAGCCCGCGGCCGCGAGCACCAGGATCAGGCGAGCGATCGAGGAGGTGGAAGGCATGCTGTGCCGCGGCTCGCGAACGCCCGCCTGAGGAGGCCGGATCGGTCCCGGCCTAGCCGACATCGACCGGGTTTGCAGCCCCGTCGAGGCCGTGGAGCCGGTCATCGGCGTGCAAGGGGCCGTCCTTGAAACCGCGTCTCAGGTGCCTTCACCCGGCCGGGCGCACGATCCGGTCCGAACGTCTCCGCGCGATCGAGGCCGAACGCGGCTTCGGGAGGGCGGGCGGGTGCGGGCCGACGCTGATCGAGCGGGGCGTCCGGTCCGGCCGATGAGCGTGCTCTCGACGGCGGCCGCCGACACGGGAGGCGAATCCGTGGCGGCTCGGTGTGACGAGCGAGAAAGCGCGAGCCTCGGACGGCGTTGGTCTCAGAACACGTGGCGGAGGATGAAGTACAGGATGCCGGCCAGCGTGATCGCAGCCGGGAGCGTCATCACCCAGGCGAGCGCCATGTTGCGCACGGTCGACATCTGCAGCCCGGAGCCGTTGGCCGCCATGGTGCCGGCGACGCCCGAGGACAGGATGTGCGTGGTCGAGACCGGCAGCCCGTAGACCTCCGCCAGGCCGATCGTGCCGGCGGCGACGAGCTCGGCCGAGGCGCCCTGCGCGTAGGTCAGGTGGGTCTTGCCGATCTTCTCGCCGACGGTGACGACGATCCGCTTCCAGCCGACCATGGTGCCGAGGCCCAGCGCCAGGGCGACGCAGACCTTGACCCAGGTCGGGATGTAGCGCGTGCCGTCGTTGAGCAGGCTCGTATAGGCCTTCAGCGTGCCGGTCTCTGCCTCCGAGAAGCTCGCGCCGTTCTTGGGCAGCAGCCGGATCGCGTCGGCGGCGAGGTACATGTCGTTGCGCAGGTTCGAGGTCTGCGCCGCCGGCACCTGCTTGATCGCGCCGTAGTTCTTCACGTTCATCGCGATGTCGGTGGAGAGCGCGGCAAGCGCGCCGTACACCGCCGGGCGGTTCAGGTCCTTGGTCTTGAGCGCGTCCGAGACCTCCTTGCGGGCCGCGGCGGCATCGGGCTGGACCGTCGTCCCGGCGTGGCTCGAAAACACCGTGCTGGCGTTCTGCGAGGTCTGGATGAAGGCCGGCGTCGTGTCGTCGGCCATGGTGCGGTTCAGGGCGTAGGCGGTCGGCGCCGCGCCGATCAGGATCAGCATGATCAGGCCCATGCCCTTCTGGCCGTCGTTGCCGCCGTGGAAGAACGAGACCAGCGTGCAGGTGAGGATCAGGAGCGAGCGGATCCAGAGCGGCGGCGGGGTATCGCCCTTGGGCGCCGCGTAGAGGTCCTTGCGCCGCACGGTGAACTTGAGCGCCAGCAGCAGCAGGGCGGCCGCGACGAAGCCGATGAGCGGGCTGAACAGCAGCGCCTTGAACACGCCGAGCGCCTGGGCCCAGTCGACCCCCGAGGTCGCCGACCCTTCCGGCGCCATCAGCTGGTTGGCGAGGCCGACGCCGATCACCGAGCCGATCAGCGCGTGCGAGGAGGAGTTCGGCAGGCCGAAGGCCCAGGTGCCGAGGTTCCAGATGATCGCGGCGATGAGCAACGCGAAGATCATCGCGTAGCCGGCCCCCGACCCGACCTGGAGGATCAGCTCCACCGGCAGGAGCGTGACGATGGCGTAGGCCACGGCGCCCGAGGACAGCATCACCCCGAGGAAGTTGAAGGCGCCCGACCAGATCACCGCCACCATCGGCGGCATCGAGTGGGTGTAGATCACGGTCGCCACCGCGTTGGCGGTGTCGTGGAAGCCGTTCACGAACTCGAAGGCCAGGGCGATCAGCAGGGCGAGCCCGAGGAGCACGAAGGCGCCGATCGCCAGCGGGGACTGGCCGACCGCGTTCATGTCGGCGATCAGGCTGACGACCGCGTAGCCCAAGCCCGCGACGAGGATGAGCAGGAAGGCGATGATCCCCCCCGGATGCATGCCGCGATCGAGCGTCGGGCCGGCGGCCCGTTTCGGTTCGGCGCCCGACAGGGGCGGCGTCGCCAGGACGGTATCGGACATGCTGAATCTCGGCGAAGACCTGATTTCGATCTTATCCCGATAGGTCGGGCGCATGACGCTTCAGTGACGCTGCGCGGAAGGACACTGGAGCTTCGGCGCGAGACTTGTTGACGACGGCGTGAAATCAGGCCGCCGCTCAGCGCCTCCGATGGCCCCTCGCCGTGCCGCCCGGGCTCTTGGCGCCTGGTGTCTTGGCACCCGGGC
>CAZZZJ010000112.1:0-8850 GCA_964658355.1 Beijerinckiaceae bacterium | reverse complement strand
TCGTCGTCGAGCGATTGCGGTGCGTTCATCGGCATCGCACGGCGGACGTAGTCGAACAGCGTCGGCGCATAGGGCCAGAAGCTCCCGACGGTCTTAACCGGCTTGGCAGAGGCCAGCGTGCCCTGTCCCCCGACGAGCCTGTCGCCGATGCCGCCCTCCCCCTTCTCGCCGTGACAGGACGCGCAGAGTTCGGCGAAGACGGTGCGGCCGCGCGCGACGCTGCCGCTTCCCGCGGGGAGCTTCCTGCCGTCACGATCGATGTCGATGTTCCAGCCGGCAATCTCCGCCTCCGTGGCGTTGCGACCGATGCCGTAGCGGCCGTCGGCCGAGGCCGGGCCGGCCAGGGCGATCGCGGCGCCGACGAGCATCGGAATGGCAGCGACGCAGTCACGCTTTGGAATAGCCATTCGACACCTCTCCGCTTCCTGCGATGCGCCACGGGATGACGGCGTTGTTGTGGTAGAACGAGTTCAGTCCACGGGCCTCGGCCAGTTCGGCAAAAAGCGGCTGCACGTATCCGGTCTCGTCGATGGCACGGCTCTGGATGACGGTCGGCTCACCGGTCCAGGTCCAGGCGAAGCGGAACCGGGTCAGCGCCTTCCCGAGGACGGGCGTCTGAAGCTGCGATTCCTGCCAGGTCCTGCCGTCGTCAACCGAGACCTCGACCCGGGCGATCTTCCCACGTCCGCTCCAGGCGATCCCCGTGATTTCGTTGAAGCCGGGCTCGATCCGCTGGGTGCCCGACGGCCGCGTGATCACCGATTTCGCCTCCATCATGAACGTGAACTGCCGCGCGGTCCCATCCGGCATCAGGTCGGTGTACTTCGCGGTCTCCTCGCGGGAATAGGCCGGCTCGTCCGTCACGTTGAGGCGGCGCAGCCACTTCACGTTCATGTTGCCCTCGAAGCCGGGCAGGAGCACGCGCAACGGGTAGCCCTGTTGCGGGCGGAGGCGCTCGCCGTTCTGGCTGTAGACGAGCAGGGCGTCGTCGAGGCATTTCTCGATCGGGATGCTGCGGGTCAACGCGGCGGCATCGGCGCCTTCGGCGATCACCCACTTGGCGCCCGGCTTGAGCCCGGCCTCCTCGAGAACCGTCCTCAGACGAACGCCGGTCCATTCGGCGCAGCTCACCAGCCCGACGAGGTCCGATGCCGTCCGACCCGCCTGGATCGCCTTGAAGTCGGGGTTTCCCGAGCACTCGATGAAATGGATCTGCGACAGGCTCGGGAAGCGCCGGATGTCGTCCATGGTGAGCACCAGGGGCCGCTCGACCAGGCCGTGGATCATCAGCCGATGCTGAGCCGGGTCGATCTCGGGGACGCCGCCATGGTTGCGCTCGTAGAACAGGCCGTTGGGCGTGATGATCCCGTCGAGCTCCTGCAGCGGCGTGCGTACCGAAGCCGACGTCGACTGCTTCAGGGACTTCGGGATGTTTTTGACGACGTGCGTCTCGAATGACGACGGCATCCCGTAGGGCTGCGACCCGGTATCCGCACCGGGAACCTTCATCCAAGGCGGCGCGTCCGGCGGACCGTTCGACGAGGTTTCGGCGGAGGCCGGGCCGCCCACAAATTCGGCAACGAGGCCGCCATACGCGAGAGCGGCCCCTTGCGCGAAGAATCGCCGGCGCGACGTCGGCGAGACCACATCGGTGTCTCGGACCGGGTCGGAATCGGACTTTATTCCGCTCACCCTGTATCTCCTCAGTTGGATTGGGGACGTGGTCGGATGGAGGATTGTAGTTCCGTCCATCCGGCGCCGTCATCCCCGTGCCAAGTCTCCGCATGACATCGCCGAAGCGAAGCGCATCCGTCGAGCATTTGGCAACGGTTCGGCACGGGCCCAGCGCGACAGCGTGGGGCACGACCATGTGTCGACGAGGCGGTACCCGCAGGGGACGGTTTCGTCCGCGAACGTCCGGACTTTCCCGTTCCCGTCGATCACTCCATCTGGCTTGGGCGATGATCGCCCGTCGTCAGGCGCTCCGAAGCCTGCTCTCCAATCGAACAAAGAGCCGGAGCGCAGGCTCAGGCGACCGTCCGCTCGCGGTCGAGGATCGCGCGCTTGCGCTCGACACCCCAAGCGTAGCCGGACAGAGCGCCGTCGGTGCGCACGACGCGATGGCAGGGGATCACGACCGCCAGCGTGTTGGCTGCGCAGGCGCCCGCAACCGCCCGGGTCGCACTCGGCCGTCCGATACGGTCGGCGACTTCGGCGTAGGACAAAGTTTCTCCGAGCGGGATGTCGCACAGCGCCTGCCAGACCCGCTGCTGGAACGCGGTACCGCGCACGTCGAGCGGCAGGTCGAGACCGATGCGGGGCGCCTCCACGAGGCCGACCACCTGGGCCACGACGGCTTCGTAGTCGGCATCGGCACCGATGAGGTTCGCTCTGGGAAAGCGGTCTTGGAGATCCCGCGCCAACGCATCGGGATCGTCGCCGAGCAGGATGGCGGCGACCCCCTTGGTGCTGGATGCGACCAGGATCGAACCGAGCGTCGTCTCGCCGATGGCGAAGCGGATCTCCTCCTGCGCCCCTCCCTTGCGGAAGCTCGACGGCGTCATCCCGAGCATCGCGGTCGATACCTCGTAGAAGCGGCCGCTGGAATTGAAGCCGGCATCGTAGATCGCCTCGGTGACGCTGCTCCCGCCGGCCAAGGCCGCGCGCACACGCTTCGCCCGATAGGCGGCCGCGTAGCCCTTCGGCGTCAGACCGGTATGCGCCCGGAAGATGCGATGGACATAGCCCGGGCTCAGCGCGAGCGCCGCCGCGAGCTCGGACAGCGACGGGGGCGACTCGCTGTTCTCGAGGAGCCGGCAGGCCTTGGTGACGAGTTCGGCATTCGCCACCTCGGCGGCCGGACCATCGGGCTTGCAGCGCTTGCACGGCCGGAAGCCGGTTCGCCGCGCGTTCTCGAGGGTGGCGTGGATGGTGACGTTCCGCGGGTTGGAGCCGCGCGAAGGACACGACGGCCGGCAATAGACGCCCGTGGTGCTGACCGCGTACCAGAACTGGTCGTCGGCCGTCTTGTCGCGGGCGACGATGCGCGCCCAGCGGGGATCGGCGAGGATCGTCGCCGCATGATCGTCCCGGCGGTTCATTGGCATCGGTCCTCAGCCGATAGGCTCGACTTCACCGCGAGCTCTATCCACGTCGGGCATGCGGTAGCGCGTCTCCTCGATCTCTGCGAGGCGAGAAGGCACGATCTCGGTACCGGCCACCCGAGCCACCAGGCGGACGACATCGGCGCGCGGTTGGCGGTTCCGTCCTCGTTCTGCGTGCTGATCAGGACCACCGGGGTTCCGGGATAGAGGATCGACGGCTCGATCGTGACATGGGGATCGATCATGAGGCGCTCCGCGGTTCGGCAAGGAGACCCTCATGCCGTCGTGCGCCTCAAGGCGAACTCCGCTTCTTGCGCTGGAAACGGTCAGCGTGGTCCTTGTCTTGAACGTCCGCAATCTTCCTCACAGGCTCCGAAGCGGACCCGAGCGGCGCAAGGTGCCGCATGAGCGACCTCTCCAGCCTCGACCAGGGTCGTCACGGTCAGGTCACTGCGTTGGGATGCGGTGAAGCCGTGCCACAATAGGCTTTGGGGATCAGCGGGCAGCCGGCATGGATCCGCCGATGTGTGAACATGCGCTTCACGGGAGCGGTGTAGTTTCCCGCGATCGAGACCGCTCCGTGACAGGACGGGCACCGCCTCGGAACCTCGACGTAGTTCTGTCGCGCCTCGACGAGGCTCGCGACAATCCACGCGCCATTGATCTTCACTTCGCAGTGCGGCTCGACAGTTTTTGACATCCGGCGTGGTGCCACGGCCGATGCGAGCGCGCCAGTGCAGTTTCGGCGCGTTGCCCGCGCCGACCAACCACGCGGTCGCGCCAAACCGTCTCCGGTCGAGACCCTTCGCGACGTCGCGCTCATCCGTCCGAGCGAACCGTACCGGTGCACGCCCCACGAAGCTCAGCCCACCCGCGCAGCGCGTTCGAGTTGCATCAGCACAGCACCACCCGCAAGCGCGGCGAGGCCGCACGCGGTTACTGCAGCGAGGATGCCGCGAGCGATGATCGAGGCGAGAAGGAGCTTTGGGTGCCCCGGGCCTGCCGGGACCGTCGCAGGCTCGTGAGGTCCAGGATGCAACGTGGCGAGCACAAAGGACGATTGGATAGCCTTCTCGACGACCTCCTTGCAGCGATACGCAGTTTCGAGGGACTAACCGCAGCCCCGCACCTTTTCTGGCGCAAGCCTCGATAGAAAGCCTGCCGATGGAGGACGATGCCCCGATCCCGATCGAACAGATCAGGCAGCGAGCCTATGATATCTGGGACCGCAATCATCGCCCGCACGGTCAAGAGGTGCGCTTCTGGGTGACGGCTGAGCGGGAGTTGAAGGCCGAACGATCGAGCCGGGGACAACGTCGCAAAGCTGATCCGTCCGACGTGTGACGGTCCAACGGGTTTCTTCCGCGACTTGCCGCAGGCGCCTCGAGGATGTCAGCCGCGTCCCGAACGTGCGCCGCCCCAACATTCTTCGGCCCCGTGCGCTCGCACCGCGCCGTGAATGCATCCCGGTCGATCGACTCGCCCGTGACCTCGACGCCGCTGTGCTGTCCTTCCTGTTCGGCCTGCCCGATGGAAATCCGACATTCCTCGCACTGCAACAGAGGTCTTTCAGATCGGCCGCTCGCCGATCCGGCGGCGGCGTTGCGCATGGCGATCCGCGGGATCCATCGTCCACGGGGAAGCAGTGGGAGGCAGGCTGCGCGCCAATTAGACAGCGACGCTTAGATGGAGCCGGAGTTTCGCTAAGGTATTCTTCGAAACAAGGGCTGGACACCTCAAGATTCATGCAAAAGAGCAACACTTTTATTATCGGAACGGTTTTTGTTGCACCGCCGTTGAGGTCGTGTTCGGCGGTCAAAACCCATGACGCAGAACCTGATGCAAAATATCTATACAGCGTGCGATCCAAAGATCGCAATGAAGAACAATAATACTAATATTTACAGATTATAATTACAGCAAGTTTAAAATCTTGCTGTAATTATAATTTTTACCTGTCTGGAAGTCATTCTGGCTTTTTCGGTCCTGAATTTGTGTAATTTTCTAATTATATAGCAAAGAATAAATCCGAGTCTGCGTATAAATGCCGCTTTTGCGTTCGATGTTCGTTACAAATAGCACTGAATTGCAATTTTAAGCCGATCGCCCAGTGCTATGGAGACGTATCGGCAAGACGTGAGGAACTCCCACCGACGCGCGTGGCCCCGGACGACTTCGCTTGCGAAGCATCGGGACTTTCGCAATCTCGCCGGCCTTCTGTTTCTCTTGCGAGGACTCGATCATGACCGCCAAACCGTCCACCTCCGCCTCGGCGGGGACTCTTGGTGCGCCGCACAACGGTCACAAGCCGGGGCACACGCGAATGGTCCGCATCTCGGCCTATTCCGTCGCCACGGTACTGGCGTTGCTGATGACGACCGCGACGCTGCCGCCTCTGCTCGCCGACCAGTCCGACCGGGCGGTGATCAACGCGCCGATCAGCCTGCTCACCGCTCCGATCGCGGGTGAGATGACCGAGGTGGTTCCTGGCATCGGGCAGCGATTGGCACCTGGCGAAATGGTGGCGCAGATCCACAATGCCCGCATCGACCGTACGACGCTGATCACCCTGGACGGCAAGGTAGCCGAACTGCGAGGATCCCTGCTCGCCGCACGGCAGAAGAAGGAATCCGACGAAGCCTACGTCGCGGCGCTCGATGCCGAGATCAAGCGACAGGTCGAGCAGACCGTGGCCAAGCTCGACGGCGAAGTGACGGAAGCCAAGGCCCGCGTCGCGGGGGCCAACGCCGAAGGGCAATCGACGAAGGCGGTGGTCGACCGGCAGCAATCCATGGTCGATCGGAACGCCGCCAGCATCGATCTCCTGCGCCCGACGCAGTTCAAGCTCGAGGCCGCCAAGTTCGACAAGGAGGCAGAGACCGCCAAGCTCGCGCAGAAGGTCGCCGAGCTCGCGGCCGTGAAGAAGAACGTCTTCGTCGGCAACCAGTCCAACAGCCTCGCGGTTCTGACGCAGAAGCGGCGCGACCTCGCCTTCGACGCTCAGCGTCTGGCCATCGAGGAGACCCAGCTCGCTTCCAGCCTCAAGACGCAGGCGGCCCTCCTCGACGCCGAGCGCAAGCGCCTGGACAGCCTCACCGATGCGCAGATGCGCGCGATGAACGGTGGCATCGTGCTGAGCCTCGGCGCGGCGCAGGGGCGCCACGTCAACCCCGGTGACTCGGTCGCTACCCTGGTCGATTGCGACCAGGCCTTCGCCGTGGGCATCTTCTCGTATCGGCAGGCGCAGGATCTGGCCGTCGGCACACCCGTGACGATCTCGGCCGCCGGTTCGAGGGTGCCGCAGCAGGGCCGCGTCAGCGAGATCCTGCCCAAGACCAGCGACAAGACCGACCAGCAATACGCCGTGCCGTTCCCGCAGACCGAGCGGCGGGAGATGTACGTGCTCGTCAGCCTCGAGCGCCCCGAGGGGGACGCCTCTGCCGACCGGCTGCGGCACGGGACCCGCACCAGCCCGTGCTCAGTCGGCCAATGGGTGACGATCACCCGCGAGAACGGCTGGATCCCGTCGGCCTCGGTCGCCTGGAAGGCGGTGGCGTCGGGCTTCACCGGGCCGGAGGCGCAGGCCGGCTGGACGGTGCTCAGCACCAACGTCCGTGACGCTGCTGGCGCGATGTCCGAGGGAATCCGCCGCGTCGCCGCCTGGACCGCGCCGGTGGGCGAAGCGGACGCCGCCCGGGGTCAAGGCACGCCGGGCCGTCGGGTCGAGAACCTCCGTTGATCGGCCGGATCGCCGCGGTCGTCCTGGTGCTCGCGACCGCGCCCGCCGCGGCCGGCGCGCGGCACGGGACCGCCTCCCCGCTCTGCGCCACGATCCGCGCGGGCGTCGACGCGGCGGGGTCCGGCCCGGTCTTCGTGACGAGCTACCGGCCGGGCGCGGGCGAGGCGGAGCTGCCGCTGCCCTTGCGTCACTCCGCCTTCACCTACGACAACGCGCTGGCTTCCATCGCGCTCGTCGCCTGTGGCGACGTCCCGCGCGCCCGGCGGATCGGCGACGCATTCCTGCATGCACTCGCCCACGACCGGACCTTCTCCGACGGGCGGGTGCGCAATGCCTACCGCGCCGGCCCCGTCGGCGACGGGCCGCCGCTCCTGCCGGGGTGGTGGGATGCGAAGCAGAACCTCTGGGCCGAGGACGCCTACCAGGACGGCACCGCCACCGGGAACGTCGCCTGGGCCGCGCTCGCCCTTCTCACCCTCGATACGGCGGCCCCCAAGGCCGGGTATCGCGCCGGCGCTCGGCGGATGCTCGGCTGGATCGGCGAACACGCGCACGACCACCGGGCGCCGGAGGGCTTCTCCGGCGGAGCCGACGGCTTCGATCCGGCGCAGACGCCGCTCGCCTGGAAATCGACCGAGCACAACCTCGACGTCCACGCCGTCGCCGCCTGGCTCCACCGTCTCGACGGACGGCCGGAGGATTCCGCCATGGCGACGATCGCGCGCGGGTTCCTCGACGCGGTGTTCGTCCCCGATCCAGGTCTCTTCCGCCTCGGGACCAAGCCGGACGGCAGCCTTCAGCCGACCGACCACGTGGCGCTCGACACCCAACTCTGGCCGCTGATCGGCGTGGCAGACGCACCGGCAGAATGGCGCCGGGCGATGGCCTATGCCGAGGCACACATGGCGGTGCCCGGCGGCTTCGACTTCGACGCGGACCGTGACGGAGCCTGGAGCGAGGGCACGGCGCAAGCGACGCTGACCCTGCGGGCGCTCGGGCGCGAGCCGGAGGCGGCACGGCTCCTCGACGGGCTCGCGGGCCAGGTCTCGCCGTCGGGATACCTCTACGCCACGAACGTGCCGCGGCTCACCACCGGGATCGCCATCGGCCCGGCGAGCAAGGGCCCCGACTTCTTCTACTTCCGCCGCCCGCATCTCGGGGCGACCGCCTGGGCCGTGCTCGCCGCCACCGGCTGGAATCCCTTCACCGGCCGGAGCGTGGATTAGACGATGTTCGAAGCCCCCACCGACGTCGCCGCGGTCCTCACCCTGGATCTCGGCATCCTGCTCGGCCTCCTCGTGATGGCGGCCCTCCTCGACCGGGCGAGCGCGGCGGCCCGCGCCCTGTTCGGCGCGACGACGGCCAGCTTCATCCTCTGCTACGCGCTTTGGCGCTGGCACGACACGCTGCCGCAGATCGAACCCGGCTTCGACAAGCTGTGGCCGTATCTGTTCTTTTCCTTCGAGATGGTGGCGATCCTCTACACGCTGATGTCGATCGTCATCCTGTTCCGGTTCAAGGACCGCTCGGCCGAGGCCGACCGCGAGGGCGCGCGGCTCGCCGCCTCCGGCGACTGGCCGGCGGTGGACATCTTCATCTGCACCTACAACGAGCCGCTGGATGTGGTGGAGAAGTCGATCATCCCGGCGCTCGCCGTGGATTACCCCAACGTCACCGTCTGGGTCTGCGACGATACCCGCCGCGGCTGGCTCAAGGATTTCTGCGACGAGGTCGGCGCGAACTACCTGACGCGGCCGGACAACAAGGGTGCGAAGGCCGGCAACCTGAACAATGCGCTGAGGCTGACCGAGGTGCGTAGCAACGCGCCGATCATCCTCGTGCTCGACGCCGACTTCGCGGTGGCGCCGAACATCCTCAAACGCGCGGTCGGGCTGTTCCACGACGAGGCCTGTGCCGTGGTGCAGACGCCGCAATTCTTCTTCAACGCCGATCCGATCCAGCACAACCTGATGGCCGCCGACGCCTGGGTCGACGACCAGCGCATCT
>CAZZZJ010000111.1:0-8851 GCA_964658355.1 Beijerinckiaceae bacterium | reverse complement strand
AGCGGTGGTGATGGTGATGGTGGTGGTAGAACCGACGGTAGAAGCGATGGTGATGATGATGGTGCGGATAGTAATACTGGGCTTCCTGCACCGTCGCCTCACCTTCGGAAGCCGGAGCGAGCAATTCGGCCTTCGCTTCCGCCGCGTCGGACTCCCTGAGGAGAGCCACGGCATCGGGGATCGGCTTCAGCAAGTCGGCGTAGCTCTCGGCCTGCATGGCCGCCTTCAGGTCAGGTGCGACCGGCATGGCGGCCTGGGCCGGGTGGGCAGCGGCCAGGAGCGTGACGGCTCCGATCAGACCGGCGACTGTCTTGTCCATTGACGGGTCCTTCCAGGAACGACGTCAGCGGCCTCCCACCAGGGGATCGATAGCCGAGACGTCGCCTGAAACACCGAGTGCGAATGAACCGTTCCAGCTTCTCCCAGGCGCGGCAGCGGCACGTTCCGGAATCGGTTATGCGGCGACGGGTGCGGCCCTGGATCACACCCCGAACCCGGTGGCGGTGCGCTTCGTCCCCGAGGCCCGTCCCGCGCCGAACGCCGCCGGATCGGCGCGGCAGGTCGCAGGCGCGATCAGGGCGCGTGCCGCTGCGGCGGTTCTCGCTCGAGCCCGAGGAGGCCTGCAAGCTGGCCGCGGGCGCGGCTGACGCGGCTCTTCACCGTGCCGACCTGGCATTGCAGGCGGATCGCCGCCTCCTCGTAGGTGAGGCCCTCGGCTCCGACGAGCAGGAGTGCCTCGCGCTGCGAGGCCGGCAGCGTCGCCATGACCGCATAGAGGCGCTTCAGGGCGACGACGTCCTCCTGTTCGGGCACGGCTGTGAGCTTGCCGGCCTGGATGCCGTCGGCATCCTCGACCTCGCGCTTGCGCTTGCGGATCTCGGTGTAGAACTGGTTGCGCATGATCGTGAACAGCCACGCGACCAGGTTCGAGCCCGGCTGGAACCGATGCTGGTTCATCCACGCCTTCATCAGCGTCTCCTGAACCAGATCGTCGGTCCGGCTCATGTCGCCGACGAGGGAGAACGCGAAGGTGCGCAGGGCCGGCAGGACCGCCATCAGGTCGTCGCGGAACGCCGTGGTCGACGTCTCGCCGCGACTCGCGACGGCAGCCTCGAAACGGTCCACCAGAACGCGAAGGCCGTCCGGCAGGGTGTCGCCGGTCGGCAGGGCGAAGTACGTGCGGAGTTCGCCACCGAGATGGTTGCGGACGACGGTCGCGACGTCGACCTTCCCGAGCTCGATCTCGACGGTTTCGTCTCTGCCGTTGGAGATGGCTTGCGTCATGCCGATGGAATATCCCACGGTTGCTAAGGTCAAGCTCTTTTGAGCCAGTCTAAGGTAATTGCATATTAAATCCTGAGCCGGTGATGAACGAGGCGCGACGCCGAGGGCCGGCCTCGCAGGCGCACCGGCCGTGGCGTCAGACGGGCCGTGAAACCGAAAATCCGTCGTCGGCATGCGGCTGCCGGGCGCGGGAACGCGCATGCCGACTGCGACTTGTGCAAACCAAATCCGATGCGATCGTGTCCGATTCCATCTTGGGCAATCTTCTCGCGCAAGGAAAATTGAGGTATCTATTCATCATGCCTCGCTTGGTTTCCTACCGCATCCACGATCGGGAAGACGGCCTGTTCGATGCCGTCGCCACCCTCGCACCTGACAAGACGTACCGGCGCGAAGGCTTCGCGTCGCTTGCCGAACTCGAGGAATGGCTCGACGGGTTGCGGACGTTGATGGCGGCGATCGGTGCGCCGCTCGTGCTTGCGCAACCCGATCCGGGCTTCGCCGAGTCAGCGATCGACGCGCCCAGGTCCGGTCCGGGAACGGCCGGTGCCCGGCTGCGGCGCTTCCGCGATGCAGTATCCGCCGCCGAGGACGACGCGGACTGACTGGACTGCGCCGCCTCGCGACACGAAAGGGGTTCGGGCGGCCAAGGGAGCCTGCCATCGGATGCGGTCGCCGACCCAGGCGGCATGCCGGGCGGCCGGAACCGCAGGACGCTCGGGACGCGGCCTTGCCTTCGGCGCCCGGTGGACCAGACTTCTTCCAGGTGCAGCGCCCGATGACGTGCGCACGGATGACATACGCCCGAGGAGACCGCCGATGGTCCGAAGCCGAACCGGCGCACGCGTGCTCGTCGACCAGCTCCTGGCCCAGGGTGTCGAACGTCTGACCTGCGTCCCCGGCGAGAGTTATCTCGCCGTGCTCGATGCGCTCTACGATACCGGTGTCGACGTGCTGGTCTGCCGGCACGAGGGCGGCGCCGCGATGATGGCCGAGGCGGCGGGCAAGCTCACCGGACGGCCGGGCATCTGCTTCGTCACCCGCGGGCCCGGCGCCACCAACGCGTCCGCCGGCGTTCACGTCGCGCAGCAGGACTCGACGCCGATGATCCTGTTCGTCGGCCAGATCGCGCGCGGCATGCGCGGCCGCGACGCCTTCCAGGAGATCGACTACCGCGCGATGTTCGGAACGGTCGCCAAGTGGGTCGTCGAGATCGACGAGGCCGCGCGCATCCCCGAGATCGTGGCCCGCGCCTTCCGGGCGGCGATGCAGGGGCGCCCCGGCCCGGTGGTGGTGGCGCTGCCGGAGGACATGCTCGACGACGCCGTCGCGGTCTCCGACGCGGCCCGCATCGAGCCCGTGGAACCCGCGCCGCGCCCATCGGACATCGCGGATCTGCGCCGCATGCTCGATGCGGCGCAGGCGCCCTTCGTGCTCGTCGGCGGCTCACGCTGGAGCGAGGCTGCCAGGGCCGACCTCGTGGCCTTCGTCGAGGCCGAGGACCTGCCGGTCGCGACCTCGTTCCGGCGCGCCCACCTGTTCCCGGCCGACCACCCGAACTATGCCGGTGAATTGGGCATCGGCCCGAACCCGGCCCTCGTCGCCCGCATCCGCGACGCCGACCTGCTTCTGATGCTCGGCGGGCGCCTGTCGGAGATGCCCGCGCAATCCTACCGCCTGCTCGGCATTCCCGATCCGGGCCTGCCGCTGGTGCACGTGCACCCGGACGCGAACGAACTCGGCCGCGTCTACCAGCCGGCCCTGGCGATCCAGGCGGTCCCCGGCCCGCTCCTGTCGGCGCTTCTTGCGCGACCACCGGAACGCGCGGCAGGGCGCGGCCGCGCGGTCGAGGCCCATGCCAGCTATCGCGACTGGTCGGAACGGCCGGCGGCCACGCCCGGCGCGTTCCAGTACGGCGAGGCCGTCACATGGCTGCGCGAACGACTCCCGGCGGATGCGATCCTCTGCAACGGCGCGGGCAACTTCGCTACTTGGATCCATCGCTACTACCGGTTCCGGCGCTTCCGCACCCAGCTCGCGCCGACCTCGGGCTCGATGGGCTACGGCGTGCCCGCCGCGATCATGGCCAAGCGCATGAACCCAGACCGCGTCGTGGTCGCGCTTGCGGGCGACGGCGACGTGCTGATGACCGGCCAGGAATTCGCGACCGCGGTGCAGTACGCGATTCCGGTCCTCGTCGTGGTGCTCGACAACGGCATGTACGGCACCATCCGGATGCATCAGGAGCGGGAATTTCCCGGCCGCGTTTCCGGAACGCAGCTCCGCAACCCGGATTTCGCCGCCCTCGCCCGCGCCTATGGCGGCCATGGCGAGCGCGTGGTGCGGACCGAGGAGTTCGCCCCGGCGTTCGAGCGGGCGCTGGCCTCCGGGCTGCCGGCGATCCTGCACTGTCTCGTCGACCCGCAGGCGCTGACGCCGACCCTGACGCTGGACGCGATCCGCGCGAAGGCGGTGGCGGAGGGCAAGAGTCAGGAGGCCGAGGCCCAAGGGGGCACCGGTGCGGGTCACGTCTGAGAGCAAGGCGGCCCGTCGGCAAGTCATGCCGGCGGGTTTTAGCGGCACGAGCCTGTCGCGGGAGACCTCTCCTCAGAAGATCGAGATCAGCAGGATGCCGGCCACCATCAGCGCGGCGCCGCCGAGCCGCGACGGGCCAGCCTTAACCTGCTTCATCCCGACCCAACCGAAATGGTCGAGCGCCACCGAGGTCAGGAGGTTGGCGGTGATCAAAAGGCCGTTGAAGGCGCCGGCGCCGACCGTGTCGACGAAGAGCAAGCCGCCGAACACCGCGACCGCGCCGGTGATCCCGGCCAGCGGCATCCACCAGCGCACGCCCTCGACGTCTTCGCGCTTCGGGAGCGGCGTCGGGCGCACCAGGAACACCAGGGCGAACACGAATACCACCGGCAGGAACGACACAGTGGCCGCGAGCCAGGGGTTCACCAGGGCGCCACGCAGCTGCGCGTTCCAGACGACGCCTACCGCCTGGAGGATGCCGGCGACGACGATGAACGGGTAGAGAAGCTTGGGGTTGAGGCCGTGGCCCTCGTCCTTCTCCCCGCCCTTGTCGGCGGTGGTGCGGGCGATGAAGACCACGCCGACCGCCATCAGCAGGCCGCCGACCCACGGCATCAGCTTGAAGCCGCCGCCCTGCAGCCCGAACAGGCCGAGCGAATCCATCGCCAGGGACGCCAGGATGTTGGCGGTCAGCGTCAGGCCGTTGAACGGCCCGGCACCGACCTTGTCGATGAAGGCCAGGCCGCCGAACACCGCGACCGCCCCCGCGACGCCGCCGAGCGGGGCGTACCAGGGCATCTTGCCCAGCGTCTCCAGGGTCGGGAGCGGCACTGGCATGATGAAGAACAGCGTCGCGAACACGAAGACGATGGGTGCGAACGACACCGTCGCCGCAAGCCACGGATTCACGAGGCGTCCGCGCAGCTGCGCGTTCATGGAGTTGCCGAGTGCCTGCAGGGCGCCGGCGACCAGGATGAAGGGATAGAGCAAGGCGGCGTTCAAGAGTGGATCTCCGATCCGAGAGACGGGGTTTCGTGTGCGGCGTCAGACGAGAAGCAGGCCGGCGAGCGCGAGCCCCAGGGCCGGCGGCATCACGACCAGGCCGAGTTTGAGGAAGCGCCAAAAGCCGACATCCTCGCCCTCGCGCCGGATCGCCGTGAGCCAGAGGATCGTGGCGAGCGAGCCCGTCACCGAGAGGTTCGGCCCGAGGTCGACCCCGATCAGGATCGCGGCGGCGATCGTCTTCGAAACCGCGGCGGCATGGACCGCGGCCCCCGCGAGCAGGCCGGCGGGCAGGTTGTTGACGAGATTCGAGCCCACGGCGACGATGATGCCGGAGCCCCAGGCGGTGCCCGCCGGATCGGCCTGGGCATAGGCCTTGAGCTGGTCGGCGATCATCTTCAGGACGCCGGACTTCTCCAGGGCCTCGACCAAGACGAACAGTCCGGCCACCAGCGGCAGCACGCTCCAGGACACGTCCTTGATCACGGCGACGAGGCCGCTGCGCTTGATCGCGAGGACGACGAGCGCGGTGGCGACACCCGCGATGAAGGTCGGGAGGCCGAGCTCGATCCCGGCCGCCGACGACCCGATCAACGCCGCCGCGGTGGCGACGATGCCGGCGCCCGCGACCTTGCCGCCGAGCCCGAGGGACCGGGCCTCGACGTCGGTCGCGATCGTCTGGCTCTTCAGCGTGCCGTTCTGCGTGACGCGCAGGACGAGGTAGGTCGTGACGATGGCCAGCACCGAGGGCAGGCCGAAGGTCGCGAGCCACTGCCCCAGCGGCGGCATGTGGTCGGCGAACACCACGAGGTTGGCCGGGTTCGAGATCGGCAGCACGAAGCTCGCCGCGTTGGCGATGAAGGCGCAGATGAAGAGGTAGGGCAACGGGTTCTCGACCTTGGCCGCCTTGGTCGCGGCGTAGACGGCCGGGGTCAGCACAACGGCGCAGGCGTCGTTCGACAGGAACACCGTCACCACCGTGCCGACGACGTAGACCAGCAGGAACAGTCGCGTGGCCGAGCCCTTGGCCATCCGTACCGCGATCGTCGCGAGCCAGTCGAACAGGCCCTCCTTCCGGGCGATCTCGGCCAGCAGCATCATGCCGATCAGGAACAGGTAGACATCCGTTCCCTTGCGCACGCCCTCCAGGGCGTCGGGCCACGGAAGCAGCCCGAGGATGACGAGGAGACCCGCGCCGAGCACGGCCCAGATCGCCTCCGGCCAGCCGAACGGCCGCAGGATCACGCCGAGCGTCGCGGCTCCCGCGATCCCCCAGGTCGCGAGGTTCGGTGTCATGGCCAGTCCAGCGATCACGTTTTGCGTCCCCCGGCACCCCGCAGGGCGCATTGCGTCTCGAAGATGGATGTCAGGAAAACCTGGCGTCGGGCGCTCACCACTTGCGCCCGGCCCGGTTGGGCCCGAGCTGGTCGCCGCGCACGCCCTTCTGGAGCCAGCGGCCGACATTGGGCACGTCGCTGCCGGGCTTCTCCGGGATCGGGGGCACCATCGACGGATCCTCGAAGGCGGTCACGGGCTCGATCACGTCGGTGTCGACGAGATCCGGGCCGTGGCCCGACCAACGTTCGTGCACCGCCTCGACCTGGATCGTGCGTGCATCCCGCGGCCAGGGCAGCGCGAGTTCGTAGGTGCGCCCGCCGGCATGGGCCATCCTGATCCAAGGGCCCGTCCCGACCCGGCAATGGACGTATCTCGGCGGTGCGTCCGAGAGGACGACGGCGCGGACCGCGATCCGGCCGCGTTCGTCTCCGACCATGCCGGTCGCCTCCGCCGTCGCCGGCCGCGTGGCGACGCGCCGGTCGGCCGGGCTGGTGATCAGCACGAACGGCCAGGGCCGATCCAGCGCCTTGAAGCGCCAGCTCGTCACCGGACCGTCGATCGCCGCGACCGCGTAGCCGACGGACCCGTCCTCGTTCTGCCCGACCGAGCGCGCGGCGGCATAGAGGGTGCGCCCGTCATGGGCGAGCTCGTTGTAGTGGGTGTGGCCCATCTCCACGAGGCGCACGCCCGTGGCCCGGAACAGGCCCGCGACGTCGAGGCGGTCGTCGGGCTCGCGCAGGTCGTCGGGATAGGCGTGCATGAAGACCGCGACGGGGATCCCGTCCTCGGCGGCCCTGGTCAGCGCCTCGCTCAGCCACAGGGTCTGATCGGGTCCGAGCCGGAAATCGAGGCCGATGCCCTTCCGGCCATAGCCGGGGCTGACGATGTCCAGGAACAGGCAGCGCACGCCCCGGACATCCTCGACCGCGCAGTAATGCGGAATGTCCGCGGGCGGCCAGGTCTCTTCGGGGCACCCGACCGGCGGCTGATCCACGGTCCAGACCTTCGGGCCTTCGAGACCCCGCGACGCGACGAGCCCGGCGTAAAACGCCTGGAAATCGCGCATCGTCCCCTGCTGACGGTCGTGATCGCCCGGGATCAGCCGAACCGGAAGGTCGGGATGCCGGGCGAGCGCATCGGCGAGGATCTCGTACTCGCAGGCGTAGCCGTTCTCGGCGAGGTCGCCCGGCAGGTAGACGAAGTCGAGCAGGTCGCGGGGCGCGATCGCGGCGATCTGGTCGAGGATCGCGCGGAAGTCGGCGGCGTTCGGGGCGTGGGGCTTCGTCAGGTGCAGGTCGCCGACGTGCAGGAACACGAGCGGTTCGGGCTTCGCAGTCCCGCTCGCGGGGGATGCCGACATGGGGGTGGTTCCGTCCATCGGTCTGTCGGATCAGGCGGTCGCGGGCAGCGCGGCCGACAGGCCGCCATCCAATCGGCCGTCAACCGCGGTCTGGTCGCGGGTCTCGGGCATCAGCGTGAGATAGAGGACGAAGCCGAGCCCGGCGGTCGCCGCCAGCGCCAGGAAGGCGGCGCTGTACCCGGCCGACACGATGATCAGGCCGGCAAACGTTGCGCTGAACGAGGCGCCGAGCCCCTGCGCCGTCGCCACCGCGCCCTGCGCCGCGTTGAACCGGCCGCCGCCACGGGTCAGGTCGGCCACCACCACCGGGAACAATGCGCCGTAGACGCCGGCGCCGAAGCCGTCGAGCAGCTGGACGCCAACGAGCCAGAACGGATTGTCCGAGAGCGTGTAGAGCACCCCGCGCAGCGCCAGCACGCCGAAGGCCGCGAGGAAGATCGGCTTGCGCCCGATCGCGTCGGCCTTGGCGCCGACGAACATCGCCACCGGCACCATCACGCATTGCGCGGCGACGATGCAGATCGCGATCAGCGAGGTCGCGTGGTCCTTGCCGGACAGGTGCGTGAGAAGCTGACCGACCGAGGTCAGCATCGCCGCGTTCGAGAGGTGGAACAGCGCGCACAGCCCGGCGAACAGCAGCAAGGGCTTGTTCTTCAGCAGGGTCGCCAGGCCCGACGGCGCGTCGTCTTGGGCCGCCTCCTGCTCCTTGGTCATGCCGCGGGCGAGGTCGTCGTCGATGGCACGCGCCGGCACGAGCAGCATCGCGCCGATGGAGCAGACGGCGAGCGCCCCCATCAGCCAGAACACGACAATGGGACCGAAGAAATACGCGAGGCCACCGGCGAGCGCCGCGGAGACCGCGTTGCCGGCGTGGTTGAAGCCCTCGTTGCGGCCGATCCGCCGCGAGAACATCTTCGGCCCGACGATCCCGAGGGTGATGGCGGCGAGGGCCGGCGGGAAGATCGCCCCGGCGATGCCGGCGACCGACTGCGTCGCGGCGACGAGATAGAAATTGCCGATGAACGGCAGCGCGAGGCAACTCGCCGTCACGGCCAAGGCGGCGGCGATCACCACGCTGCGCTTGGCGTTGGTGCTGTCGATGAGCATTCCGGCCGGCGTCTGCGCGATCAGCCCTGCGATTCCAGCGATGGTCATGATCAGGCCGGTCGTCGCCTCGTTCCAGCCCTGGTCGGGGCCGCGCACGGCGATGAGATAGATCGCGAGATACGGCCCAAGGCCATCGCGCACGTCGGCGAGGAAGAAGTTGAGCGCGTCGAGCCCGCGAAGGGTCTTCGCCGCCGGGCGCGGACCCGCCGTGCCGACCTTCGCCTC
>CAZZZJ010000110.1:0-8870 GCA_964658355.1 Beijerinckiaceae bacterium | reverse complement strand
AACTTCTTCGCCGCTGCAGGATACGAACCAGATTAAACCGAAAACGCTCTAGCTCCCAGGCCAAGCGGGCATGAGCGACGGCTTTTGGGCATCAAGAATGTTCTGGTGAGCAGCCGGGTCGGGTCGAGACCCGTCCGTCCGCTCTATGGTTGGGGCAGGTGGAATTGCGAAGGGCGGCTACCAAGTTGCAGAGCGCAGGATTCCCGTGGCCTGACCGATGTTTCGGACCGGGCCAGATCGGCGGCGACTGCAAGGCGGCGGCCCTGGGTCGCCGGAAGGCCAGATCCGGGACTGTCACAGGCGCTGGCGGCCGGTAGGCCAAGGACACGTGCGGCCGGACGCGGTCGTCGGCGTTCTTCCACACTCCGATCACCGCCTGCGCCTCCTTCGCCGAGTCGGAGACTTCCCGGCGTCGGCACGCGTCGCGCCGTCGACCATCGAAGCTCTTGGCGGGACCCGGTCTCCCGCGGCGCCCCCGGAGCGATGGACTGGCTCGATCGGCCTTCAGGCCGCCGGACGCCTCGACGCCAGCAGGTCGTCGCTCTGCTCCGCGACATCCGCCGCCTTGCGGGCGACGGCGATGCCCTGGCCTCGCGCCGTCTGCACCGCGATCTGGCGCAGCCTCGGCACGACCTGCTCCGCGCGCGGCCTCCGTCCTCGCGTCATCACCAACTCCTCCGGTCCAGGCCGTTCCTCTCGATCGGCCCGATCCAAAGCCAGCCGCTCGGGTCACCGGATTCCGCCAGTGACGAAGGGACCGCCTCGGAAAGCCTTTGCCCCGGTCGCGTTCTTGGTATGGGAGGGACTGGACCCCGGAATCGGGCGCTGGAAGCGGGGCGGCCGGTCGAGGGGCGCCGTCGGAACGGGGCATCCATGGAATCTGAGATCGCTGAACTACGTCGACGCCTGAGCGAGTCCGAGGCGGAGAACGCGCGGCTGCGGCACCGTAACGAGAGCCACGTGCATTCCCCGACAGGCGCCGAGCGCACCTCGGCCGCCGGGACCGACCTGCTGTTCACGGCGGCGGAGAAGACCCGCATGCCGCAGATCGTCACCGACCCGAACCAGCCCGACAACCCCATCGTCTTCGCCAACCGCGCCTTCCAGGAGCTCTGCGGTTACAGGGCGGAGGACCTGATCGGGAGGAACTGCCGCTTCCTTCAGGGGCCCGATACCGACCCGGCCGACGTCGCCAAGGTGCGCGATGCCATCGCGGCGCGACGGGACGTGGTCGTGGAGATCCTGAACTACCACCGGGACGGTACCCCGTTCCGGAACGAACTCTACGTCAGCCCCGTCTACGACGCGGATGGCGGTCTCCGGTACTTCTTCGCCAGCCAACTCGACGTCACCCGCTTCCGAACGGAGGAAAGCCGGCTGGCGGAGAGCGAGATGCGCTACCGTACGCTGTTCGAGGCGATCGAGGCCGGCTTCTGCATCGTCGAGATGCGCTTCGACGCCTTGGGCAAGGCCGTCGACTATCGGTTCGTCGAGGTGAACCCCGCCTTCGAGGCCCAGACCGGGCTCAAGGACATCACCGGACGCTGGGTCACCGAGGCGGTCCCCGGTCTGGAACAGTCATGGCTCGATGCCTACGGGCGGGTGGCGACCACGGGCGAGTCGGTGCGGTTCGAGAGCGGCGCCGTGGCGATGGGGCGCTGGTTCGACGTCCACGCCCTGCGGATCGGCGATCCGGCCCGTCGCCGCGTGGCCATCCTGTTCAGCGACATCACCCATCGCCACGAACTCGAGGATCGCCTGGAGACGACGGCCCGCGACCGCACGGACGAGCGAGACATGGTCTGGCGGACGAGCCGCGACCTGTTCCTCGTCTGCGGCTTCGACGGGCGCTACCGTGCCGTGAACCCGGCCTGGACCGAGACGCTCGGGTGGGCGGAGGACGAGTTGGTGGGCGCCGACTTCGGCCGCTTCATCTGGCCCGAGGACCTCGCCACGGTCTCCGCCGTCTTCGACGACCTCGTGGCCGGCCTCGACCTCCGTGCCCTCGACGTCCGCCTGATGACGAAGGACGGCGGGTTCCGATGGGTCTCCTGGCACGCCTATCCGCGCGGCGACCACTTCTATGCCGTCGGGCGCGACGTCACCGAGCGCAAGGCGCTGGAGGAGCAACTCCGCCAGTCGCAGAAACTCGAGGCGGTGGGACAGCTCACCGGGGGCGTCGCGCATGACTTCAACAACCTGCTGACGGTCATCAAGTCCTCGACCGACCTCCTCAAGCGCCCGAACCTTCCCGAAGAGCGGCGCGCCCGCTACGTCGACGCCATCTCCGACACGGTGGCGCGCGCCGCCAAGCTGACCGGCCAATTGCTCGCCTTCGCCCGGCGCCAGGCGCTCCAGCCGGAGGTGTTCGACGTCGGGCGCGGCGTCGCGTCCGTGGCCGACATGGTGCGCACGCTCACCGGTGCCCGTATCCAGGTCGAGACCGTGGTCGAGTCGTTCCGGGATGCGCAGGGTGGGGAGCACGCGTGCCTGGTCGATGCCGACCCGAGCCAGTTCGACACCGCACTGGTGAACATGGTGGTCAACGCGCGCGACGCCATGGATGGCGAGGGCCGGCTCACGATCAGGGTACGGCCCGCCGAGAGGGTACCGTCCGTGCGGACGCATCCCGCGCGGTTCGGCGACTTCGTGGCCGTGTCCATCACCGACACCGGCGCCGGAATCCCTCGGGAGGTGCTGGAACGGATCTTCGAGCCGTTCTTCACCACCAAGGGCGTCGGTCAGGGCACCGGTCTCGGGCTGAGCCAGGTCTTCGGCTTCGCCAAGCAATCGGGCGGCGAGATCGTCGCCGAGAGCCGGGTGGGCCATGGCACCACCTTCACCCTGTACCTGCCGCGGGCCGCGGGGGCCGTCACGGTCGTGGGGAAGGAACCGGAGCCGGAACTGCTGGCGGACGGGCACGCGACGGGCCTCCTCCTCGTGGAGGACAACCACGAGGTCGGGGCGTTCGCGGCCCAGGCCTTGAAGGAGCTCGGCTACAGGACCGTGTGGGCCACGGACGCGACCGAGGCGCTGGCCGAGCTCGACCGGGATCCCGGCCGGTTCGAGGTCGTGTTCTCGGACGTGGTCATGCCGGGCATGACCGGAATCGAGCTGGCCGCGGAGATCCGGCGCCGGATGCCCGGCCTGCCCGTCGTGCTGGCGTCCGGCTACAGCCACGTGCTCGCCGAACACGGCACGCTCGGGTTCGAGCTTCTGCGCAAGCCCTATTCGGTCGCCGACCTCTCGCGCATCCTGAGGATGGCCGTCGAACGCCGACCGAACCCGGCGCGCCCGATCCGACGCTGATCCGTCCGTCGGGGCGGGCGATGCCCCCGACCGACCGACGCCGGCACCGGGAGGCGCTCCCTCAGGTGCCGGACTGGTCCCGGCGCATCGGGACGACGTTACCCTTGCCGGTCGACGCCTCCAGGGCGATCCCGACCTTGCGCTCCAGCTCGCCGTCGCGGAACGGTTTCTGGACGATGCCGTCGGCGCTCACCGCGACGGCCTTCATGAGGGCGCCGGTATCGGCGTATCCCGTCACGAACAGGATCGCCATGTCGGGCCAGCGCCGTCGGATCTCGCTCGCGACCTCGGCGCCGTTCATGCCGGGCATCGCGAAGTCCAGCACCACCAGGTCGACGCACGGGTCGGCATCCAGGGCCGCGAGCGCCGCCAACCCGGATGCGGCCTCGCGGATCGCGTAACCGGCCTCGGAGAGGCGCGTGGTGGTGATCTCGCGGACCTCGGTGTCGTCGTCCACGACGAGGAGGGCGGGCCTGGAACCGCTGTCCAGCCAATTCGTGCATTCGACCGGTCGCACGGCTTCGAGGGCGGTTTCCGTTTCGCCCTCGACCCGAGGCAGGTAGACCTTGATCGAGGTTCCCTCGCCGAGGACCGTGTCGATCCGGATGCCGCCCCCGGATTGCTTCACGAAGCCGTAGGCCTGGGCGAGCCCGAGCCCGGAGCCCTTGCCGACCTCCTTGGTGGTGAAGAACGGCTCGAACGCCCTCTCCACGACGGCGCGCGGCATGCCGGTCCCCGTGTCGCTCACGGAGACCATGACGTATTCGCCGGGCACCGGGTGCTCCGGACGGGTCTGCGGGCCGGCGACCGTGACGTTCGCGGTCTCGATGGTCAGGGATCCTCCCACGGCCATGGCGTCGCGCGCGTTGATGGCCAGATTCAGGATCACGAGCTCGATCTGGGTCGCATCGACCAGCGCCGGCCAAAGGTCCGGCTGCAAGGTCGTCTCGATCCTGACCGCGCCCCCCATCGAGCTCTGCAGCAGGTCGCGCATGGAGGCGACGGTCGCATTCAGGCTGACCGGGGTCGCATCCAGCCTCTGGCGGCGCGAGAAGGCGAGGAGTTGCGCGGTGAGGTTGGCGCCGCGGTCGGACGCCCCCTTCATCATCGCGAGCCGCCGCTTCGCCCGCTCGCCGCTCACCTCCCGGTCGAGGAACTCGATGTTGCCCGAGATCACCGTGAGGAGGTTGTTGAAGTCGTGCGCCACGCCGCTGGTCAACTGCCCGACCGCTTCGAGGCGCTGGGCGAGGCGCAACGCGTCCTCGACCCGCTCGCGTTCGGCGATCTGCGTCTTCAACTCGGCGTTGGAGGTCGCGAGCTCCCGCGTCCGCTCCGCGATGCGAATCTCCAGCGTTTCGTTCAAGGCTTGGAGCGCGTCCTCCGCCGCCCGCCGATCGGCCTTGGCCTTCGCCTCGGCCAGCGCCCTGAGGACGGTGCGCGGCAGGCGCTCGAGGCGTTGCTTCGTGACGTAGTCCACGGCGCCGTTCTTGAGCGCCTCGACCGCCGTCTCCTCGCCCAGCGTTCCCGAGACGAACACGAACGGGATCTCGGGGCACTGCGCGCGGGCGATGGCGAGCGCGCTGATCCCGTCGAATGTCGGCAGGACGTAGTCGGCTAGGATGAGGTCGTGCCGACCGGACACCGCCGCCGCGGCGAAGCCGGGCCGGCACATGACACGCTCGATCCGGTAGGGCTGGCCGATGCCTTCGAGGGCGGCCTCGACGAGTTCGGCATCGAGATCGCTGTCCTCCAGGTGGAGGATGCGGATCGGGACGTGTTCGGCGTCCATCACGTGTTCGATGGCCAACCTCCCTTGTGCGGGGGCGGCTCGTTCAGGAGCGCCCAGAACACGCCGAGCTCCTTGATCGCCGCGAAGAATTCCTCGAACCCGACGGGCTTCACCACGAAGGCGTTCACGCCGAGGTCGTAGGAACGGACCACGTCGGTCTCCTCGCGGGAGGAGGTCAGCATCACCACCGGGATGCCGCGGGTGGCCGGGTCGCCCTTGATCTTGGCGAGCACCTCCAAACCGTCGACCTTCGGCAGCTTCAGGTCGAGCAGCACCACCGCCGGGTCCTGGACCTGGCGCTTCCCGTGCACGCCGCGCCGGTAGACGAAATCGAGCGCCTCCGCACCGTCGCGGCAGATGATGATCTCGTTGGCGAGTTGACTCGATTCGAGGGCCGCCAGCGTCAGTTCGATGTCGTTCGGGTTGTCCTCGACGAGGAGGATCGGCTTCAGTCCGGCCATGTCAGTGCGCCTCCTCCCGGAGGGGTAGAGTGAAGTAGAAGGTCGCGCCCGTGCCCAGCTCACCCTCGGCCCAGGTCCGCCCGCCGTGGCGCTCGACGATGCGGCGGACATTGGCCAATCCGATGCCGGTGCCCTCGAACTCCTCGACCCGATGCAGGCGCTGGAACACGCCGAACAGCTTGTCGACGTAGGCCATGTCGAAGCCGACGCCGTTGTCGCGCACGAAGAACACCGCCTCGCCGTCCTTGGGCGGCAAACGCCCGACCTCGATCACGGATTCGGTTCGGTCGCGGCTGTACTTGAGCGCGTTCGAAAGCAGGTTCTCGATCACGAGGCGCAGCATGAACGGGTCGGCGTAGGCCCGGCCCAGCGCCCCGATCTCCCAGCGCACCCGGCGCCCCTCGGCCACGTCGCGCATCGCCTTTCGGCGCGCCTCCTCGACGAGGGCGTTCATGTCGCCCGACACCCGATTGAGCGCATGCCGGCCCATCTGGGAGAAGGCGAGCAGGTTGTCGACGAGGGTGCCGGCCGAGAACGCCGCCTCGATGATGGTGTCGACGTAATGCCGGCCCTTGTCGCTGAGGTTGGCGCCCTCGCGGGTCTTCAGCAGGTTGGAGTAGCCGACGATGTGCCGGAACGGCGCCCGCAGGTCGTGGCTCACCGAATACGAAAACGCCTCCAGCTCCTTGTTCGAGCGCTGCAGCTCTTCGCTCATGGCCGCGAGCTCCTCGGCCCGGCGCAGCACGATGCCGAGCACCGAGGCGCGCAGGTCCTTGGCCGCCTCGACCTCCGGGACGCTCCAGGCCAGCGAGCGGCCCTTCACGGTCTCCTTCCAGATCTCGAAGGACTTGCGCGGGTGCAGGCGGTCCGGACCGCCCTCCGGATCGACCGTCGCCGGCTTGACGGGGTTGCCGCCCCATTTGACCGTCCGCACCACCTCGGGGCGAAACCAGAGGATGAAGCTCGCATACCTCTTGGAGATGGAGATCGCGAGCAGGCCGCTGGCCGCTTCGGCGAAAGGCGCAGCCCGGGGCAGCACGCCCGACAGGGACTCCGTGACGAAGACCTCGGACTCGTCGCCCTTCGACGACAACCAGTCGTAGAGAAGGCGGACGTCCCCTTCGGCCGGGGTGGCACCGATCAGCCGGCAGCGGTCGCCGGTGACGATGGCCGCGCCCGAGGCGTTCACCAGCCCGAGGACATCGTCGGGATGCTTCAGCAGGCCGTCGACGAAGCTGTCCTCCTCGGCCATGAATCCGAGGAGGCGCGATTGCACCGCACCCAGCGCCAGGCGCTGCTCGGCTTGAGCGCCGCGTTCGCGGGCGGAAACCTGCAGGGCGAAGATCTGGGTGAGAAAGTCGCAGGCGTTGCGCGCCTGGAGCGGCACCCGTCGCGGCTCGGCGTTGTGGCAGGAGACGAGGCCCCACAGCGCGTCGTCGACCATGATCGAGACCGACATGGACGCCATCGTCCCCATGTTGCGCATGTATTCGACATGCACGGGCGAGACCGAGCGCAGGACGGACTGGCTCAGGTCGAGCGGCCGTCCGGCGGGGGTCAGGGACGGCCGGATCGGAACGGCGGCGTAACCCGCGTCGGGGATGATGCGCAGGCGGTTGCGGCGATAGAGCTCGCGCGCCTGGGCGGGGATGTCCGAGGCGGGGAACCGGAGGTCGAGGTACGACGGCAGGGCGCCGTTGCCGTCCTCGGCAAGCACGGTGCCGTGCCAATCCCGGTCGAAGCGGTAGACCAGGGCCCGGTCGAATCCGGTGATTTGCCGGATGTCCTGCGCGACGAGGGAGCAGAGCTCCTCGACGGAGCGGGCCACCCGCAAGCGCTGCACGAAGGCGCGCAGCCGCGGGGTCAGGACGTCGAGACCGGCATACGCTGCGTCCTCGACCTCTTCGAGTTCAAGGACGACGAGGTCGTCGACGCGATGGGCGGCGACCTCGTAGGCCTGCGTCCCGCTGGCGTAGCCGAGGGTCACCGTGCGCAGGTAGTGCGCGCCGTCCTCGGTCGGGGGCTGATCGAGGAAGCGCCGGACCACCGGGACGAGCTCGGGCAGGACGTCGTCGAGGCTTCCGCCGACGAGGGTCCCGGGCGGCGCGTTGGCGCTGGCCTGCGCGACCGTGAGGTCCGAGGCCTCCAGGGTCAGGAGGAAGCCATGGGGCTGTACGCTGCCGACGATGTGGATGGGCTCGCGGTCGCAGGCGCTGAGATCCAGACGAGCGGTCGCGTCAATCGATGGCTTCAATCCGGCATCCCAATTCGCGATGATCACCTCGGAGGCAACGCCATCCGATCCCCAGTACCACCGGGCCGGAGGGCTGCCTACGCTTCGGGCGCGGGGGCTCGATCACATTTGCCCGGGCCCGAAGGTCAGGTCTTGGAAGCCCTAGATCTTGGAAGCCCTGTTGTCAGGTGGGCGGCCTCACGACATCCCCGTCCCGGGCGAGGTGGCGGACCATGAGTTCGCCCGTGGCTCTGAGACCGTCGTCCACGACCGACTCTCGGCATGGGGCGGGACGAGTTCCGTCACGCTCAGGCCGTCCAGGATCGCGATGAGTTCGGGGCGCGCCATGCCGGACTCGATGGCTTCCCGGGTGGCCTGCGCCGCGTAGGCCTCCAGGACCACGCTCAGGCCCGTAACCCGGGCCCGTCGGCGCCCCCGGCAGACGATCGGGGCCCGCTGCCGGGTTCGACCGGCTCGTCGATGGGATGGTCCTCGTAGGGCGCGGATGGCTCGTCCGGCCCGAGCGGACGCTCGCCCGGGAACGGCCTCGGCGGCAGCTCGGTGGGGACATCACCACCGGGGATGGGATCGGGCATGCCGGGACCGGCCATGTCTGTTCCTCCAGCGCCGTTCGTGACGGCTGGCCTACGGGCCGAACGTGCGCCCGGAGCGGCACGACGCCCGGCCCTGCGGCCATGCCGAACCAGATCGGGGGGACTTATGCGGTTCGGCATAACTTCGAGATTCGCCCGCCGTTCGCGTTGATGCGTCCGGCGTCGACCGTGAGATATGACCGCCTTGCGTTCGCTCAATGATGCAGATGCATCATTTTGGCTGGCTCCGAGGTGGTAAAATGCAGCATTCGGCGTCTTGCCTCGGACCGTGCGCAAGAAATCGAAGGCTAGCAAGCAATCGAAGGCGCGAGTGACGGCATGGCCTGCGGCGGCGTCGAACATCCGGCGAGGTCCTCGAAGACACCGCTGTAGCCGAGCGCGACGGCCTTCCAGAACGCCAGCCGCTGGTCGGGCGTGCGATCGCGCAGATAGCTGTCCAGGGCGGCATGGATCTGGGCGGCATG
>CAZZZJ010000109.1:7304-8943 GCA_964658355.1 Beijerinckiaceae bacterium | reverse complement strand
GCGTGCCGGCGCAGGGCCGCGACGCGCTCCGCCTCGTAGATCGCGCCGGCGAAGATCACCCCCGGTCCGCCGGCGGCGCGCACCGCCCGGTGGTAGGCATCCGACTCCGAGAGCTTGCCGAGCACCACCAGGGGCAGGCCCGGGTTCACCTCGCTCCAGGCGCGGACGACCTGCAGCACGAGGTTCTCGGGCACGATCCGGGCGATGGCCAGGGCATAGCCCTGCGGCTCGAGGCCGAGGGACCGCAGCGGCGCGACCGGCGCCTCGAGCACCGGATCCGCCCCGTAGGCGATGGTGGTGATGCGGCGCATCGGGCTGACGCGGGCGAGGTGGCGGGCGATCTCGGGGTGGTCGGCCACGAGATGCGTCGAGAACAGGCTGCCGCAATGCTCGTTCAGCCAGAACCAGACCTTGGCGAGCCTGGACCAGCGGTCCCGGCGCCACTCGATCCCGTCCATGTTCATCACGCTGCGCTTTCCCGTCAGGCGGTAGAGCAGGGAGAACGCGGCGGTGTTGTAGCCGAGCACCAGGGGCAGGGCCGGGCGGAACGCCGCCCGCAGGGTGCATTTCCAGTCGAACAGGATGGTGGCCAGCGGGCCGTCGCCCGCCGCCCGGATCGGGATCAGGTCGACGCCGCGCCAGGTCGAAGGCTCGGTCGGCCGATCGACCTGGCAGTAGACCTCGACCCGCCAGCCGCGCGCGACCAGCTCCAGGGCGAGGCGCTCGGCCAGCGTCTCGAAGCCGCCATGCGCCGCGGGGATGCCCCGCGTGCCGAGGATCGCCACGGCCGGCCGCCCGCCGTCGGTGCGCCGACCGCCATCGGACGCCCGCGCCCGGCGCGTCCCATCCATCACACCGTTTGAGGAGGACGATTCATGGGCCACGACACCCTTCTGCGCCAGGACGCGATGCCCCACAGAGAGCCGGTCACCGTCGAGGAGCGGCTCTTCCGCGAGATGGGAGCCGGGGGCTATTCCCGGCAGGACCACCGCATGGAGTACATCGTCCGCGTCAACGCGCTGCTGCGCCCCGACATGCGGGTGATGGAGTTCGGCGCCGGGCGCGGCAAGTGGAGCCATGACCCGGTTCCACTGCGCCGCCAGCTCGGGGACTTCCGCGGGCGCTGCGCCCACGTCACCGCCTGCGACGTGGACGAGGCGGTTCTCGGGAACGAGACGGCGGACGCCGTCAAGCTCGTCGGCCATGACGGGCTGCTGCCCTTCCCGGATGCCAGCTTCGACCTGATCTCGGCCTTCTCGGTGCTGGAGCACATCGAGACGCCCGAGCGGACGGCGGACGAGCTCGGACGCATCCTCGCGCCCGGCGGCTGGCTCTGCGCCTGGACGCCCAATCGCTGGGGCTATGTCGGGATCGGCGCCCGGCTGGTCCCCAAGCGCCTGCACGCCCGCGTGCTGCGCCTGGTCGAGCCACGCCGGGTCGAGATCGACTCCTTCGTGCCGCTCTACACGATGAACACGGAAGCGGCGCGGAAGCGGCTTTTCCCAACTGACCGGTTCGAGCATTTCACCTACGCGTTTGACGGGCAACCGTTCTATCATGGCGAGAACATCGTCCTGGGGAAGTTCTGGGAATTGCTGTTCCGGCTCACGCCGGGTCCGTTCAAGGGCTACCACATGGT
>CAZZZJ010000109.1:6108-7204 GCA_964658355.1 Beijerinckiaceae bacterium | reverse complement strand
TCCGGCAGGTAGTCGACCCGCCATCCGGCATCGCGCACCCGGCAGCCCCAGTCGACGTCCTCGCCGTAGAGGAACAGCGGGCTCGACAGGCCGCCGATCGCCTCGACCGCCGCGCGCCGCAGCATCAGGAAGGCGCCGCAGAGCCAGTCGACGGAGACCGGTCCCGGCGCCCGCGCCTGACGCCCGGAGAGGTAGACCCCGCGCAGGCCGAACCGCCCCGACAATCCCGCCGCGTGCACCGCGACGGTGAGCGGCCGCGGCTCGAACCCGGCATCGCCGACCTGATGGCGCCCGTCCTCGAACACGAGGCGCAGGCCGACGGCGCCGACCTGCGGGTGGGCGTCGAGATGGGCGAGGGCGGCCGTCACCGCATCCGGGTCGCGAAGATACGCATCCGGGTTGAGCAGCAGGATCGCGCCGCCGCGGGCCGCGGCGTAGGCGATGGCGTTGGCGCCGGCGAAGCCGTGGTTCTCGGTCTCCGCGATCAGCCGGACATCGGGCCACGCGGCCGCGATCCGTTCGGCCGTGCCGTCGCCCGAGGCGTTGTCGACGACGATCACCTCGTAGGGCCGGTCGATCCGGCTGGCCTTCAGCAGGGCGAGGCAGGTGTCGATGTCGGCGCCCGACTTGTAGGTGACGATGAGGACGCTGAGGGCGGGGGTCATCGAGGCGCTCCCGAGGCCTGCGCAGGACGACGAGGTGCGAAGCGTGGTTCCGATCCGCGACGCGGCCCCCGCTCGTGTTCGGGAGACGGGACTCGCGACCGGGCGCGCTGCGCCGCCGCCACCGCCGCGATCATCCCGAGCGCGGTGTAGAGCAGCTCGGCGATGCCGAGGTTCAGGCGGAAGCCCGGGTCGACGAGGCCGTGGAGGAGGTGGGCCAGCAGCCCGACCGCCGCGGCACCCGCGATCGCGGCCAGCGGGTCGCCCACCGGCGCGCGCCGGACGGCGGCGAAGCCGCGCCACAGGCCGATCCCGAAGACCAGGGCGAAGGCGCCGTACCCGACGAGGCCGACCTCGGTGAGGACCAGGATGTGCAGGTTGTGGACGACGTGGTTCGAGCGGTCGAACAATCCGGTCAGCCGCGACAGCCCGGT
>CAZZZJ010000109.1:0-6008 GCA_964658355.1 Beijerinckiaceae bacterium | reverse complement strand
TGGCCGAGAGCGGGTAGGTCAGCCACGAGGCCCGCGACAGGGTCAGCACCACGCCGCCGAGGGCCGAGAGCGCGCCGACCGCGCCGAGCAGGCGCAGCCAGGCCGGACCGCGGGAGAGCGCCAGCGCCAGGGCCAGCGGCCACACCACCTCGTAATAGTAGCCGAGGATGTTCGGGTGGACCTTGAAGCCGGCGGCGCGGCGCTGGGCCTGGAAGTTGATGTTCTCCTCGACGATCTGTTCCTCGCCGAGGATGCCGAGGCCGAGTTCCGACCCGGTCACGTACTGCACCGCGGCCGCCGCTGTCTGGACCAGGCAGAGGACGCAGATCGCCAGGGCCAGGGTCCGGATGTCGCGGGGGCTCAGGTTGGCGATCGAAACCGAGACGACGAGCAGCGTGAGGAAGCGCCACTCGTCGAACCACAGGTAGGTCGGATCGCCCGCATTCACGAGCGAGAGCACGCCGGCCGCCATGAAGGCGGCTTGCGTCAGCACCAGGGGCGGATCGAGGCGGAGGCGCTGCGGGCGGACCTCGCCGATCCCGAGGAGCTTGAAGGCGATGAGCGTCAGCGCCACGAGGAAGGCGACGCTGATCGTGAGCCCGGCCCCGCCGCCGATGCTCGGAAGATACTGCCCGACCGCCTCGAAGTGCTGGAAGACGCTCACGTCGAGCTTGACCGTCAGCCCGACCGCGAAGGCGGCCAGGAGGAACGGCGTCAGCCGGACGCGCTGCCCCAGGATCAGGGCGCCCAGCGCGCCGAGCGGCGCGACGAGCCCGACGACGGCGAACTTCAGCGGCGCGCTCGCGAGCGCCACCGCCGCGGCCGCGGCACCGGCTCCGATCGCCAGCGGGGGGAGCGCCCGGTACGACGCCCTCATCCGAGCCGCCGGTACAGCCAGTCGGGAATCAGACGCCGGGTCCGGTTGAGGACGACGCCGAGCGCCGTCCCCCCGGCCGCCTCGAGGTCGCGCATCGCCTGCTCGGCCACGACCCGCCGGGTCCGCTCCGCCCCGACGACGACGACGAAGCCGTCGACGAGGGGGCTCAGGGCCGCGGTGTCGCCGATCTGCCCGATCGGCGCGCAATCGAGGATCGCGAGGTGGTAGCGCTCGTCGACGAGGTCGAGGAAGGCCTCGACGCGCGCGTCGTCGAGGCCGGCCTCCCGGATCGACGCCGCGGTGCCGGCCGGGACGACGTGGAAGCCATCGGGCACCGCGTGGACGCCGTCCAGCGGCGCGACCGCGCCGACGACGATGTCGGCAAATCCCGGCTTGCCCGAAAGGCCGTAGGCGGCAGCCAGAGCGGGCCTCGCCCAGTTCGCCTCGATGAGCACCACGTCGAGGTCGCGCCGGACATAGAGCCCCGCGAGCTGGCGACCGAGCGAGGTGACGCCGTCGCCGGCCTGCACCGCGGTGACGCCGATGCGGCGGAGCGGCGGCCCCGCGCGGCGGTTGAGCTGGACCAGGGCCGGCTCGAGGACGGCGCGGTCCGGCACGGCCGGATCGTGGAACGCGGCGGCGATCATGCGGTGGCTCCGCGGAAATCGGTGGCGCGGTGGCGCGTGGGGGCGGGGCGGCCCGCGTCGCGCAAGGGCAGGGCGGCGAGCACCGGCACCCTGAGCGAGCGCGCCACGTCGGACGCGCTGCGGTAGGTCTGGGCGAGGATCTCGGCGAGGGCGACATAGGCCAGGGCCGCGACGAGGCCGAGGCCGGCGGCGAGCCCGAGGATCAGCAGGCGGTTCGGCCCGCTCGGCAGGCGCGGCGGCACCGCGCGGGCGACCAGCGACGAGGAGGTGACGGATTGCGAATCGAGGCCGGTGCCGGTCTTCAGCTCGTCGATGCGGCGCTGCGTCTGGGCGATCTCGTCGGTGAGCAGGCTCTTCTGCTGGCCGAGCCGGCTGAAGGCGAGGGAGGCGTCGGTCTGGCCGATCGCCGCCTGCCGCCGCGACGCCTCGATGTTGGAGATCGCCACGATCTTCTCGGCGAGCACCGCGAGCCGGGTGGTGTCGGCGCTGATCAGCGCGCGGTACTTCTGTCGCGCGAGCTCGGTGAGGTCGCGGTCGAGGCTCGCGAATTCCGGGGCCGCCGGGCGGAACCGGGTTGCGAGCTCGGAGCGGCGCGTGCGCAGCTCCGCGAAGCGCTGGTCGAAGGCGGCGACCGTCGGGTCGGCATCCGGCGGGGTCGGCTGCCAGCGGTCGGGCCCGGATTCCTTCGTGCGCTTGAGCCGGGTCTCGACGCCCTGGCGCTCGATCTGCGCCGCCGACTTCTGCCGCGCGAGGTCGGCGAGCGTCCCGAGGTCGTTCTGCTGCTCGATCGCGAAGCTCGCGGTGTTGGCGCCCTTGAGATACGTGCCGAGCTGCCGGTCGATCGCGGCGAGCTCGGTGCGTGTGCGTTCCAGCTTGTCCGCGTAGAACGAGGCCGGCGTCTCGTCGGCATAGACCTCGACGTGGCGGCGCTTGTAGGCGTCGAGCAGGCGGTTGAGCGCGTCCGCCGCGAAGGTCGGGTCGGTCCAGGTGAAGCCGGTGACGATCACGTCCGTCTCCTTGACGAACACGACCTTGAACGCGGCGAGATAGGCCTCGTAGAGCTTCTCGTCCGGGCTGAGGTGGCGCAGCAGGCCGAGGGCCTCGAACGGCAGGCGCACCGTATCGATCACCCCGGTCTTGACGCCCTTGGCGACGCCGACCGCCTGGCGTCCCTGGTAGACCAGCCACGCACCCCAATCCTCCGGCGGGGGCCCGAGCGCGGCGGTCGGGGTGATCGCCTTCAGCGCCGCGAACTCGCCGCGCACGATGCTCGGGTCGCGCAGGATCTCGACCTCGTTGTTCACGTTCTGCGCGCGCTCGGAGAACATGTAGTTCTGGTTGGTGCCGCCGCCGATCGGGGAGGCCGCCTTCTCGCGGCCGAGCCGGATGATCAGCTTGGCGTCGGCGGTGTACTCGGTCGGCGTCAGCAGGAGGTAGATCCCGGCGCCGATCAGCGCCGCGGCCACGATCAGCAGCGCCGGGCGGGCATGGCGGAACAGGGCCACGAGCCCGTCGCGCAGATCGAAGCCGGGCCGGTCGACTGTCCGCGGCGCGAGGGCGGTCTCGGTGACGCTCATAAGGCGGCCCTCGCCGTGGTGCTGGTCGTCGTCGTGGCGGCCGGCCCGGTGATGTAGTTCACCCCGAAGCCGGTGCCGTTGAAGAGCAGGATCTGGCGGACCACGAGGTCGACGGCGCGCGCGGTCTTGGCGAGCACCGAGGGCGGCACGTAGACCGTGGCGTTCGGCGGCACGACGATCGAGTCGGCGAGGCCCGGCACGCCGATATCGACGATCTGCACGGATCCTTGCGCGCCCGCGTCGAAGCGGATGATCCGCACCGCGTCGCCGGCCGCGGTCGGCAGGATGCCCCCGGCCGTGCCGAGGACCTGTGCCAGCGTGCGGGCGCCCGACAGCGTGACGGGGCCGGGGGCCCGCACCTCGCCGAACACCATGGTGTTGGCCGGCACCAGCGAGGCGAGCCGCACGCTCGGGCTGACCGAGGCCAGGTGGTGCCGGTAGGCGGCGGCCAGGGCCGCCGAGACCTCGTTGACGGTGCGGCCGGCCGCCTGGACCGGGGGCACCATCGGCAGGTTGATCTTGCCGTCCGGCTCGATCGCCATGAGCTTGACGCGGCCGAGGTCGGACCGCTGCGTCAGGTCGCGGAAATCGTCGATCGGCGTGCGGAACTTGCGCAGCAGGACCGTGACGACCGGGTTGATCAGGACGTCGTCGTAGGTCTCGCGGATCAGGGTGGCGGCGCGCTCGGGCGACAGCCCGGCGACCATGATGCCGTTCTTGCCCGGAAGGGAGATCCGCCCGTCCGGCCGCACCACCACCGAGCGGTTGTATTCGGGATGGGTCCGGAAATCGACGTCGAACTCGTCGTTGGGGTTCAGCCGGTAGGTCGGTTGCACCACGCTGGAATCGATCAGCAGCGAGATCTCGAGGTTGTCGCCGACGTTGAGGCGGTAGTTCGCCAGCCCGAGGCGCATGGTGCGCCCGACCTCCTCCTGCGCGGCGGCGACCACGCTTGGGGGCGCTTCCGTGATCGAGCCCGTCTGGGCGACGTCACGGAGCGCAGGGCGCGCGGCCTCCCGCGCCCGGGTCGCCATGCAGCCGGACAGGGCCGCCGCGCAGGCGAGCGCAACCGCGAGGCGGGCCCCCGCCCGGCCGCGCGGACCGGCGCCTCGATCGACAGGAGAAGCACACACCATCATAGGCCTTCAGCCGCACCATGCTCGGCCGCGCCCCGCTCAATAACAACCACTGAACGTATCGCGACACTCGGTACAATCTGAGAACCTAGTTAACGAACTTTGAACCCCCCGGCTCCGATCCGACCGTAAGTTGTATCCGTCCGAACCTGTGGCAGAGTGCGCAGGCGCTCCGGGCCGTGGGCGTCAGAGCACCGGCACGCCGCGGAACTTCGCGTGCTCGGCCGGCTCCACGTGGATCACCACCACGGCGCCGGGGATCGTGGTCTCCAGCGCCTCCTCCAGCCGGTCGCAGATCTCATGCGACTCGCGCACGCTCATCTCGCCGGGCACCACCAGGTGGAAGTCGACGAAGGTCACCTGCCCGGCATAGCGGGTGCGCACGTCGTGCGCTTCCAGCGCGCCCGCGCCGTGCCGCGAGATCAGCGAGCGGATCTGACCGACCATCTCGCCGGGCGCCGCCCGGTCCATCAGCCCGTCGACGGATTCGCGCACCATCTTCCAGCCGGACCACAGGATGTTCAGCGCCACCAGGCCGGCGACCACCGGATCGAGCACGGGGATGCCGGTCACCAGCACCAAGCCGACGCCGACGAGCACGCCGCCCGAGGTGAACACGTCGGCGAGCACGTGGCGACCGTCTGCGATCAGTGCCGGCGAGCGCCAGGCCTTGCCCCAGCGCAGCAGCGCCCACGCCCACGCCGCGTTGATCACCGTGGCGCCGGCGTTGATGGCGAGGCCGAGGGCCGGAGCATCGACGGGCTTCGGCGTCAGGATGCCGAAATACGCCTCGCGCAGGATCAGCAGCGCCGCGACGATGATCAGCGCCCCTTCGATCACCGCGGAGAAGAATTCCGCCTTGTGGTGGCCGTAGGGGTGCTCGTCGTCGGCCGGGCGGCCGGCGACCCGCAGGGCCACGAAGGCGCTCAGCGCCGCGACCACGTTGATGATGCTCTCCAGCGCGTCCGAGTACAGCGCGAGGCTGCCGGTGAGCCAAAAGGCGAGGAACTTCAGCCCCGTGACCGCCAGGCCGACGACGGCACTGGCGAGGGCGGCTTTCTGCGTGCGGCTCATGACGGGTCCGGGGAAACGACCCGGGGGCCTTAATCGACCCGGACGGCACAAGGCCACGGCAAAGCTTCAAGGCCGAAGCACACCTTGCACCGCGGGAAATGGATTTTAGCCGCTGCTATCGCGGATCAGCCGGTCTCGGCCGAGATCGTCGCACGGTCGGCTTCGCGCGCCCCGCTGCGCGCGCCCATCGCCCGCGCGTGGTCGGCCTTGCGCAGGAAGCGCCGCTTCTGCCAGCCGAAGCGGGCCCCGGCCGCGAGCGCTTCGAGGCGGGTGGCCTCGCGCGCCCAGTAGGCGACGAGCTGACGATCGAGGGTGATCCGTTGTGCCTGTGCCGCCATGAAGATCCCTCCGGGATCGCGGTGATCGCCGTCGAGCGTGCCCGGAAACGCCCTGAGCATGGTCCGCCGGAGCGGTCGCCGGTTCGGCGCGAGAACATGCGACGACATAAGAAACTAGGGCGGCGAGGCCGGTTCCGCGGCCTCCTCGACGAGCAGCGCCTCGGCATCGCCGTCGAAGCCGCCCGCGCCGTCGGGCACCGGGGTGGCCGGTGTGCCGAAGGGCGTGCTCGGATAGGCCTGCTCGAACTTAGCGCGCGCGTCCGCTGGGTCCTCGCCCTTGAGCACGAGCTGCGGCTTTCCCGGTAGCGGCCAGCGCGGGTCGGCGGGATCGCGGGGACGCACGGCGTACCAGGGCATGA
>CAZZZJ010000108.1:0-8969 GCA_964658355.1 Beijerinckiaceae bacterium | reverse complement strand
CGCGCGAGGTGTTCTGGGGGCCGATGGCCTACGCGATGATCGGCGGCATCATCGCAGCAACCTTCTTGACCCTGTTCTTCCTGCCGGCGCTCTACGTCGGCTGGTACAGAATCCGGCCGCCCGTCGCGGATCACCCGGTCACGGCCGCGGCTTGATCGAGCGCCGCGGCGAGGTCGGCGGCGCGGAATCGTCGGGCGCGACCTTCTGCGGCGGGATCGCCACCGGCTTTGAGAACGCGTCGAGGTTCTTCACGAGCTTCGTCAGCAGGCGGATGGTCTCGTCGACCTCCGCCTCGGTGAGCCCGGCGAGGAAGTTGCGCTCGCGCTCCAGCGCCACGACCGTGATGCGGGCGTGCAGGTCGAGGCCGGCGGGCGACAGCGCCAGCAGGCGGCGGCGCGCATCCTTCGCGTCGCCCTGGATGAGCACGAGGCCGCGGCTCTCCATCCAGGCGATGCTGCGGCTCACCACCGCCTTGTCGAGCGCCGACACCACGCAGATGCGATGCGCGGTGATCCATGGTTCCGAGGCGAGCCGGTACATGATCCGCCAATCGGTCAGGCCGACGCCAAAATGTTGCCGGTAGAAGATCGACGCGTTGTTGGTCAGCGTGTTCGACAGCTGCGTCAGCAACGCCGGCACGTAGACCTGCGGGTCGACGACGGTGGTCGCGCGTCCGTTCAGATCGAGAGTCTCGTGTGCGCCGGCGACCGATCGACCCATTGACGATGTCCTGCGGCCCGATCCGCGCATGCACGGGTGCATTGCCGGACCGTCCCATCTTCCGGGATATCTAGAACCAACCTGCCTCTCGGCACATCCGCAAGACGGAAACTTATCTGCGCGGGCACAACGTTCCTTTGGGATCGCGGATGCGATCAGGGCATTCCGGCCTCGCAGAGGGCGGGCCCCAGGGCCGCGAGCGCCGGCCGGTAGGCCGAGAGGTGGAGTCCGTCGCGCATCGTGCCGGGCTTGGCGAAACCCGTCGTCCCGTCCCGGATGGCCGCGAAGGGGTCCGCGAAACGGCAGCCGAGGCGCGCGCAGAGGGTGCGCAGGCGATCGGAATAGTCGGCGACCGCGAGCGGATCGAGGCGTCCGCCGAGCGCGCGGCCGATCGGGGGCAATGCCGTGACGACGAGGCGATCCGTGATGGATGACAGGTGCCGGATGATCCGGGTCGCCGCCGCCTCGTAGCGCGCGGCCGCCGCCGCCTCGCGCGGGTTGTTCTTGGCGAGGATGTCGTTGGTGCCGATCGTCAGGACCGCCGCCCGCGGCCGCACCGGAAACCGAAGCGTGGCGAGGAGGTCGGCATAGAGCGGTGCGCTGGCCCCGCTGACCCCGCCATTCACCAGTTCGAGGCCGCATGGCCGCTGGGCCGGCGGCTGCAGCTCCGCATGCGAATCGCCGGCCAGGAACACGTACTCGGCCGGCGACTCGTCGAGATGCGCCTGCACCGCGTAGAGCCGGCTTTGGGCGTAGGCCCGGACGTTGACAGGCGCGACGGCGAGCATCCGCCCGACCAGGATCCCGGCGCCGACGAGCAGCAGGGCCGCGACCCCGAGGACGGCCCGGCGCGTCATGCGCGCGTGGTCCCGGCGCGGTCGACGGTCGCGTCCGGCTTGGAATCGGTCGTGGCGTAGTAGGGCTTGATGTCGAGGAGCGGCGTGCCGTCGAGGCAGTCGAGCCCGCGCACCGTCAACGTCGCGCCCGCGCGGGACAGCAATTCCACGACCGAGAGCGCGATCGGGTTCGGCCGCGCCGGCGAGCGCAGGGAGAACGTGCCGCGGCTGCCGTCGGCGTGGCGCGGGCGCTGGACGAGCAGGCCGCGCTCGGCCCGGTCCATCCAGTAGAGCAGGATCAGGTGGCTCGCGCCTTCGATGTTCTGCAGGCCCGGCGCGTAGACCGGATCGACCGCCACGGTGCAGATCGCGTCGGTCTGCAGTCCGTTCTTCGGGCAATCTCCGCGGCGCGTCCACGGCGTGCGGATGCGGCCGATGAAATGCAGGCCCGCATCGGCGTGTTCGGGAAGCGCGATGGCTTCCTCGCCGTCGCGGCGCGAAAAGTCGTTGCTGTCGGCGTTCATGGCACCCCACCCGGCGGTCCGGCGGCTTTCCGACAAGTCGAAGTCGACCGCAAGCCCCGGCTCGCGCGCCCCGGCGACGGGGTGTAGAGCCGGGCGTCAGCAGGAAGAGGATCGCGCGTGATCGAGAACGAACTGCGCCCGATGGAGGCGGTGGCCGACGTCGCGACCGCCGTGGACCGGCTGGTGGAGTTGCACGCTGGCGCGACCCAGGCGCTCCGCACCGCGCTGACCCGCACCCTAGACGGCGGCCCGCCGCCGGACGCCGCCGAGCGGCTGCAGTTCCGCTACCCGGAGCTTCGCGTGACCTACCGGCCCGCCGGCCCGGTCCCGCGGATCAGCCGCGCGACCGCCAAGATGCAGGCGCCGGGCACCTACAGCACCACGGTGACGAGCCCGGCGGACTTCCGGGAATACCTCGTCGCACAGCTCGAACCCCTGGTCGCCGATTACGGCGTCGGACTCGAGGTGGGCTTGAGCGCGCAGGAGATCCCATATTCCTACGTGCTCGAGCCCGGCACCGACCTCGGCAGCGGGCGGGTAAGCCCTGCCGAACTCGCCACCTGGTTTCCGGTGCCGCTGCTCTCCCTCGTCGGCGACGAGATCGCCGACGGGCTCTGGCAGCAGGTCGCCGACGAGCCGCGCCCGCTCGCCCTGTTCGACGCGGTGCGGGTGGACTACTCGCTCCGCCGCCTCGTCCATTACACCGGCTGCGACTGGCGCGAGGTCCAGCCGTGGATCCTGCTCACCAACTACCATCGCTACGTCGACCAGTTCGTCCGGCATGGGCTCGAACGCCTCGCCTCCGGGACGGAAGGGTTCACCAAGCTCGTCATGCCCGGCGGGATCACGGTGACGCGCGCGGAAGCCGCCTCCGCAGACCCGGCGGCCTTGATGGCGGCCTCGCCCTGGCACCGCTTCCAGATGCCGGCCTACCACCTCGTCGCGCAAGCGGCGGACGGGACGGCGCAGGGCACGACACTGGTCAACATCGGCGTCGGCCCCTCCAACGCCAAGACGATCACCGACCACCTCGCGGTGCTGCGCCCGCATTGCTGGCTCATGGTCGGGCATTGCGGCGGGTTGCGGCAGTCCCAGACTATCGGCGACTACGTCCTCGCCCACGGCTACATGCGCCGCGACCGCATCCTCGACGAGTTGGTGCCGCCCGACGTGCCGGTGCCGGCGCTCGCCGAGGTGCAGCTCGCGCTCCAGGCCGCGGCCGCGCAGGTGACGGGCGAGAAGGCCGACGCGCTCAAGCGCCGCCTACGCACCGGCACGGTGGTGACCTACGACGACCGCAACTGGGAGCTGCGCTTCAGCCAGGAGCGCCGCCGGATCAATCTCAGCCGTGCCATCGGCGTCGACATGGAAAGCGGGACGATCGCCGCGCAGGGCTACCGTCTGCGCGTGCCCTACGGCACGCTGCTCTGCGTCTCCGACAAGCCGCTGCACGGGGAGATCAAGCTGCCGGGTGCCGCCAACGCGTTCTACGAGCGGGCGGTGGCCGAGCACCTGCTGATCGGCCTAGCCGCCCTCGACATCCTGCGGGCCGACCGCCACGGCCTGCATTCGCGGAAACTCCGGAGCTTCGACGAGCCGCCGTTCCGGTAGCTCAGCGCGCTCATCTCACCTTGCCGACGATCCAGCCGATGATGGCATCGGCGACCTCCCCGTTGTTGGTCTCCAGCATCATCATGTGGCCGTTGCCGCGGATGCCGTGCTCCGCCAGCGCCAGCCTGTCGGGCTTGGCGCCGGCCTGTTCGAGGAATGCGCCGGTGCAATCGTCCATGGTGGCACGGAACGAAGCCTCGGCCGTGACGATCACTGCGGGGACGTGGGCGAGGTTCGGGAGCTTGCGCGCCGGCTCGGCCTGGAGCCAGCAGCGGATCTGGCCGGGGTGGAGCGGCGCGTCGGACTGCACCACCACGAGATCGGTCGGCGTCGAGACCGGGGGGTCGAAGGTCAAAGGGACGCGGGTGATGCCGTAGGGCCGGGCGCGGGCCTCGCCGACCTTCTCGTACCACTCCGCGCCGCCCTTGAAGCGAATGTCGTAGAAGGTCGGCCCGTTCGGCTCGACCGCGACGTGCGCCTTCACGAGGTCGGGGCGCTTGTCGGAGACCGCCCAGCCGAACACGCCGGCCTGCGAATGCGTCAGCAGAACGGACGGTCCGATCTTCTCGAGCAGAACGATCAACGCCGGATCGACGAGTTCTTCGCTGCGCAGCGCGCTGGCGATGAACGGAACTTGCGAGAAATAGAACTGGTCGAACGCCGCGTTGCCCTTCACGCCGGCGCCGCCCGGCCAGCGGGTATGGAGCTTCGCCTGCGGAAAAAGGTCGAAGGTCTCCTGGCCGGTGAAGATCGTCTCCAGGTCGCCCGGCGCGAGGCGCGCATAGGGGCCATAGGGGCCATAGGCGTCCGGGTTGTCGCCGGAGCGTCCGCGCCCGACCTGATCGACCACGTAGACGGCAAAGCCCTTCTCGACGAAGCGATCGACCCAGCCGGGGCGTCCATCGGGCGTGCCGAGGAAGTTCACGCCGGTCTGCGCCGTGCCGTGCACCATGACCACGGGGTAGGGCTGCGTCACCTGCACCGGCGCATGGTACTGGACGAACATCTGCCCGACGGCCGCGTCCTTGCCGCCGACCGTGCCGTAGGCGCCGCCGACGAAGAAGTAGCCCTCGCGCTGCGCCGGCTTGAACGCGGCCGGATGATCGGGCGCGGTCTGGGCCTGCGCGAGGGATGCGAAGCACAGCAGCGCACAGGCGCCGCCCAGCACGGACTTCGGCATCGTGACCTCCCACGGACGTTCTGAACGCGTCCGAAGCGACATTACCCGTCGCGCGGGGACATTAGCACGTGGTCTGCCGGTCGGACCGATACGGTGCGGGCCGTCTGTCCCCGAACGCGCCCGTCACCGCCGCCCGCCCCACATGCCGGTCCGTTCCGAGCGCGCCTGCTCCTCGGCCGCGAGAAGGTCGGGCGGGGCGTCCTCGGTGGCGCGGGCGCCGCCGGCGGACAGGATCAGGGCGGCGAGGTCGTCGCCGTCGATGCGGCAGCGCGTGCCCTGGTTTCCGCCGGCATCGGGCGCGCACACAACCTCGCGGCGGCGCAGGTATCGAGCGAGCTGACGCGCGAGGTGGCCGCCCTGGCCGTCGACGCCGGCGAGGCGGACGGTACGGCCGCGGAACGACAGCGTGCCGGTGTCGATCACGTCGGGGACGCCGCGCGCCTCGGGGCCGGAACCCGGGGCGGCGGGCGCAGGCGCCGGTGCGGCCGGGGCCGTTTCGGCCGGCTGCGGCTCGGCCTTCGCCGCGGAGGGGCGCCGGCGCCCCTTGGCCATCTGCGCGGAGGCCCGCTGCACGAAATCGCGGAAGATCGAAGCCGGGACGTCGCCGCCGCCGACCCGGTTCATGGAGGAATTGTCGTCGTTGCCGACCCAGATACCGACGACCATGTCCGGCGTCATGCCGATGAACCAGGCATCGCGATAATCCTGCGTCGTCCCGGTCTTGCCGCCGACCGGCTGCCCGGCGACGCGCGCACCCTTGCCGGTGCCGCCATCCACCACCGCCTGCAGCGAATCGAGCATCATCGTGCGGCTGTCGCCGGGCAGGCTGCCGGAGGATTTCGCGTCTGGGCGGACGTAGAGCGGGGCCGGGGCACCGCCGCGGATGGCGTGGATGTCGAAGCTGTCCAGCGGCGTGCGGTTGGCGAGCACGCCGGCATAGGCGCGGGTCATCTCCAGCAGCGTCACCTCGGCCGAGCCGAGGGCGAGGCTCGGCACGTTCGGCAGCTCCGACTGGATGCCGAGCGACTTCGCCGTCGCGATCACCGCCGGGATGCCGAGCTCCTCGCCGAGCTGGGCCGCGATGGTGTTGATCGAGAGCGCGAAGGCGGTGCGCAGAGGGACGGCGCCGCGGAAGCGGTTGTTGGAATTCTGCGGCTCCCAGTCGCCGATCTGCACCGGGCGATCGACCAAAACGGTCTCCGGCGTGAGACCGTTCTCGTAGGCCGTGAGATAGACGAACAGCTTGAACAGCGAGCCGGCCTGCCGCTTCGCCTGGGTCGCGCGGTTGAACTGGCTGTCCTCGTAATCGCGGCCGCCGACCAGGGCGAGGATCGCCCCGTCCTTCGACATCGCGACGAGGGCCGCCTGGCCGATCTTCTTCTTGCCGCCCTCCGCGTCGAGCCGCCGGGCGACGACGCCTTCCGCAAGGCTCTGCAGGTCGAGGTTCAGGGTCGAGCGGACGGTGAGGTCGCCGGGCGCATCGGTGAGCTTCCTGGCGTCGGCGGCCACGAGGTCGAGGAAGTAGTTGCTGCCCGGCGGCGTCTCCGGGGGCGTGCGAAGGGTCACGGTCTTGGCCCGCGCCGCGTCGGCCTCGGGCGCCGTGATCGCGCCGGTCTCGACCATGGTCTGCAGCACCACGTCGGCCCGCTCCTTGGCGCCACCGAAGTTGCGCGTCGGCGCGAGCTGGGAGGGTGCCCGAACCAAGCCGGCCAGCATCGCCGATTCCGACAGCGTCAGCGCCTTGGCACCCTTGCCGAAGTAGCGCCGCGCCGCGGCATCGACCCCGTAGGCTCCCGCGCCGAAATAGGCGGTGTTGAGGTAGCCGAGAAGGATGTCCTCCTTGCTCATCTCGGACTCCACCCTGAGCGCCAGGAACGCCTCCTGGATCTTTCGGCGCAGCGACTTCTCCTGGTTGAGGGAGGTGAGGCGGACGTATTGCTGGGTGATCGTCGAGCCGCCCTCGCGCACGCCGCCCCCGACCGCGTTGCGCCAGGCCGCGCGCACGAGCCCGCGCAGGTCGATGCCCCAATGGCTGAGGAAGCGCCGGTCCTCGATCGCGACGATCGCCTGGGCGAGGTGGGCCGGAAGCTCCGCCCTGGTGATCGGCTGCCCGCGGAACGCGCCGCGCGTGGCGAAGACGCGGCCGTCGTCGGCCTCGACGGTGAGCGCCCGCTGACCCTGGTCGATCACCACCCCGCCCAGCGGCGGCAGGGTCAGGAACGCGAACAGGATGTAGCCGGCCAGTGCGACCAGGGGGAGCGCCACGACGAGGCCGGCGGCGACGAGGGAGGGACGCAAGGCCCGGCCGCGGATCGACCAGCGCTCCGCGCCGGATCCAGCCGTCTCGCGCGCCGCGAGCGGTGCCGCCGGATCGACGCCGGAATCGGGGTCGTCTCGACCTTTCGCTCGGCGCCGGGCCGCGAGCCTTGCCGCGAGCGAACCGGTCGCGCGTGCCGCGTCCCGCCCCTTGCGTCCGAGGCTACGCGCTCCGCCCGCGGCGAGGATGCCGAGTTGGCGCGCAAGCGTTCGGGCTGCGGCCGCCGCCTCCCGCGCCGCGGTTCCGGTGTCGGGCTGCGCATCGTCGGTGGGCCGGCGATCCGGATCGGGTGAACTCATCGCGTTCCTGAACGGCTGTCCGCTCGAAGCATACGGTCCGCGGGCCTGGCCGTTCTAGAACGATCGGGCGGAACGAAGCTATGCCGTCGACCGCCGGCTCGGAGATCCGACGCGTCAAACGCCGTGGCGGAAGGGCATCGGCGAGCCGGCCGCCTCGTGGCGGTCGCGGAGCCGGAAACCGAGGATCACCAGAAGGATGCCGAATGCGAACGCGTAGGCGCCGAGCCACCACGTCAGGACCAGGGCCGACATGCCCGGCTCGATGAGCAGCACCGCGCCGAACAGGATCGACACCAAGCCGCCGAGTCCGAGCCACCAGCGGCCGAAATGCAGGTGGAGGCGGAACGCCGCTGCGATCATCAGGGCGCCCGTCACGATCGCCCAGATCGCCACGAGCAGGACGAAGGCCCAGACGGCGGCGCCGGGCACGAAGAAGGCGGCGATGCCGACGAGGATGTCGAGCAGCCCCTCGAGCAGCAGGAAGCCCCAGCGCTCGTGCGCCTGCGCCGCGCGGACCGACGCGACGATCGCGAACAGGCCGTCGACGACCATGTAGGCGGCGAAGAACCAGACCAGCGACAGCACGAAGGCGGCGGGTGCCACGAAAGCGAGCACGCCGAACAACACGGCGACCACGCCGCGGAGAACGACCAACCACCAGTTGCGCGCCAAGGTCCGGCTCATCGCATCGAGCCGCGCGGCGCCGACGAGCGGAGCGCCGGCCTGACGGGTGAGGAAGGGGTTGGCCATCGATGCGGACTCGCCGGAAGTCTAATTGCGCTTCGCCGCAGAACGCCGCAGTGCGGGACGCGTTCCCCTGCGACGGCCGTTGACGCCCATCCCGGGCGACGGAACTTTGGTGCCGCCCGGTCTTTGTGTGAGCGAGGCGGGTATTCGATCGATCCGGTGCCTTCGTTGGCGGCCGGAGCGACCTGGGCGGTTTTCCTTCGATGCTAGACGATCAGCGCCAGGCGGCAGGCCTGGATCCGCATCCGCGCCCGGGCGACGACCGGGACGCGGCGGAAAGACGCGACATCATCGATCTCAAACGGTCGGAGGAGCCTCCGGCCGACGACGAAACAGACGCGAAATCCACGACTTCGCCTGAGCAGGAACCCGATTCCGACGAGGACCACGACGAAAACCGCCCCGGTATCCTCCGGCGCCATCCGTGGTGGTTCATCCTCGGCGGCATCGCGCTGGTGCTGCTCGGCATCGCCGGCTTCTTCTACTGGCAGATCTACCTGCACCCTTACGAATCCACCGACGACGCCTTCGTCGACGCGCGCCAGTTTTCGATCGCGCCGAAGGTGTCCGGCTACGTGGTCGCCGTGTCGGTGACCGACAACCAGCACGTCGAGACCGGCACGACGCTGTTCCAGATCGATCGCCGCGATTATCAGGTCGCGCTGGAGCAGGCGCAGGCACAGATCGCCTCGGCGAAGGCCTCGATCCAGAACGTCGACGCGCAGGTCGAGGCAC
>CAZZZJ010000107.1:0-8996 GCA_964658355.1 Beijerinckiaceae bacterium | reverse complement strand
GTCCAGCGTGTACTGGTTGTTGCCGACATAGGCGCCGGAGAAGCGCTTGCGCAGATCGCGGAAGTCGACGCCATCCGGAACGTCGCGGGTCTGCTGCGTCACGCCCTCGATGGTGTGGATGTAGAGCAGGCCGAAGCCCGAGAGCGCGTCGACATAGGCGCCGAAGGTGGCGTGCGGATCGCTGTCGAGCGGCGTCTTGCCCGGCTCGGTGGTCGCGGGCGACAGGCGGATTCCGACGCGGGCACCGCCGCCCCAGACCTCGGTGACGGCCTTCACCACCGCTAGCGGGAAGCGAAGGCGATTCTCGATCGAGCCGCCGTATGCGTCGGTGCGCGTGTTCGTGGAATCGCGGACGAACTGTTCCAGCAGGTAGTTGTTGGCCGAGTGAATCTCGACTCCGTCGAAGCCGGCCCGCTTCGCGTTCTCGGCGGCGCGACGATAATCCTCGACGATCCCGGGAATCTCGTCCGTGTCGAGCGCCCGGGGCGTCACGTGCGCCTTCATGCCGTCTTCGGTGAAGGCGGTGCCCTCCGGCTTGATCGCGGAGGCGGAGACCGGGAGCCCGTTCTCCGGCTGAAGGTCGGGATGCGAGATCCGCCCGGTATGCCAGAGCTGCAGGAAGATGCGCCCGTCATTGGCATGCACCGTCGCGACGATCCTGCGCCACGCCTCGACCTGGGCGTCGGACCAGATCCCCGGCGTGTAGGCGTAGCCGACGGCCTGCGGCGAAATGTTGGTCGCCTCCGAGATGATCAGCCCGGCATTGGAACGCTGGCCGTAATAGTCGGCGGCGAAGTCCGGCGGCACGCCTTCGGTCGATGACCGGCTCCGGGTGAGCGGCGCCATGACGATCCGGTTCTTCAGCGTCAGGTCGCCGAGCGTGTAGGGCTGCAGCACGGGGCTGTCGGGGCTGGGCATGCGGTTCCTTCGGGAAAGGGTGAGCGGCGTCGGACGGCGCAAACGCAGGCGCGCCGCGACCTCGGTGCCGAGACAACGTTCCGCCTCCCACACGGTTCGCCGCCGCGCACGAACGCCGCGGCGCCTACTTCCCCGCCCAGTCGTGCCCGGCCACCAACGACTCGACCGGCTTCTGCCAGGTCGAGGGTTGGTCCTCCGCGCCCGATCCGAGGGCACATTGCACCATGACGCTGTCGCTCCAGCGGCCGTACTTGTACCCCACCGCCGGCAGATGGCCGACGCGCACGAACCCGCAGGCCTCATGCAGGCGGAGCGAGGCGGCGTTCTCGGAATCGATGTAGCCGATCATCTGGCGGTAGCCGCCGGCGGCGCAGGCCTCGATCAAAGCCGGCAGCAGGCGCCGGCCGATACCGGCATGCAGGTGCTCGGGATGCACGTAGATCGAGTGCTTGAGCGTATAGCGGTAGGCCGGCCGCTTGCGGAACGGAACGGCGTAGGCGTAGCCGGCGACCTGCCCGTTCCGGTCGGCCACGAGGTGCGGCAGACGCTTCTTGCGCATGGTCTTGCGTCGGCGGCGCAGGTCGTCGGGGAGGAGCCGATCCTCCTCGAAATCGCCGACGTCGCCGACGCCGCGGCGGATGTGGTGCTCGTAGATCGCCACCATCGCCGCGAGATCCGCATCCGACGAGGGGCGGATGACGATGTCGGCGCAGGGCGCCGCCGGCTCGGCGATCGCAAGGGCGCCCGGCGCCGCGGTGTCCTCCATCAGCGCGCCTCGCGCATGACGTAGGTGTGGAAGCGGATCTGCCCGTCCGCCTCGACCTGCCGGTAGACGCCCTGGATCTCGGCCTCGAAGCCGGGGAACAGGTTTGCGGAGCGCTCGAACATCTTGAAATAATCCAGCATCGGCTTGGCCCGCTCATCGATCCGCTCGCCGGGCAGCACCGTGCCGATCCCGGGCGGGTAGACCAGAAGCAAGGTCGTCGCCACGCGCCCCTCCGCTTCGGCGATCGGCACGAAGTCGACGTTGTTGCGGGTCAACATCTGCGCCGCGGCCTTCGGCGCCATCACCATTTCGGGCAGGTGCTGCGGCTGAAACTGCTTCCTCTGGAGCATCGAGGTGCCGTGCTCCCGGTGGAAGGCGTGGAAGTCCGCGCAGAGATCCCGCAGGCGGATGCCGCGGTAGCGGTTCGGCCGCCGCCGCACGAACTCGGGCATCGCGTCCTCCAGCAGCACGTTGTCGTCGTGCAGGCGCTTGAAGGCGACGAGGCCCGAGATCAGCGTGCCGGCCTTCGACGATTCGACGCCCGGCGTCAGAAGGAAGAGCAGCGAGTTGAGGTCGTTCTTCTCGGCGACGATCCGGTTCTCGCGCAGGTATTGCGCGACGATCGGTGCGGGCACCCCGTGCGCGGCGTACTCACCGGTCGCCCGGTCGAAGCCGGGCGTCAGCACGGTGAGCTTGTTCGGGTCGGTCATGGCGTAACCGGGCGAGGCCTCCGGCCCCACATGGGTGAAGCCGTGCCAGCGCGCGCCGGGGCGGAGCTCCCAGTGCTTCGGGTCGGAAGCGAGCATGTCCGTGGTCAGGCTCTCCCAGGGCACGTCCACCCCGTCCGGGCCGGGAGTCACGTCCGGGACGAAGGGGTCGAAGAACCAGCGCCGGCTGGGATCGCCCTCCTTCTCCTCGAACTCGCGGCGGATGGCGCGGACCTTCTTGCGCCACTCGATCCCGAGGCGGATCGTGTCGTCCCACAGGATCATGCCCGAGCGGCCCTTCATCATCTGCGCGCCGACGTCGAGCGAGGCGAAGATCGGGTAGAAGGGCGAGGTCGAGGCGTGGACGAGGAAGCTCTCGTTCAGACGGCGATGCTCGACGCGCCGCGTCTGCCCGCGGATGTGGCCGTCCTTGGTGTGGATCTGCGAGGCCTGGCTGAAGCTCGCCAGCTGCTTGTGGGTCGATTGCGTGGCGATGATGCCGGGGGATGTCTCGTCCAGACCCTTCAGCCCCATCGCGAAGCGGCCGACGAAGAGCGGGTGGAACTTCATGAAGCCGGCCCAGGCCTCGTCGAACAGGATGTAATCGCACAGGTGCCCGATCCGCTCGACGACGGCTTGCGCGTCGAGAATGGTGCCGTCGTAGGTGCATTGCTCGATCACCGCGACGCGGAACGGCCGCTCGCGGCGCCAGGCCTCCTTGTCCGTGACCAGCGGATTGCGCCGGATCTTCTCGCGGATCGCCGTCTCGTCCAGGGCCTCGTGGTAGATCGGCCCGATCAGGCCGTAGGCGTTGCGGTCGGTCTCGAGGAAGATCGGAATGCCGCCGGCGAGCATCAGCGCGCCGTGGTGGGCGGCCTTGTGGTTGTTGCGGTCGAACAGCACGAGGTCGCCCTCGGCCACCAGCGATCCGAGCACGACCTTGTTCGAGGCCGAGGTGCCGTTGAGGACGAAGTAGGTCTTCTCCGCCCCGAAGATCTGCGCGGCTTCCTTCTGCGCCTTCAGCGCCGGACCCTCGTGGGTCAGCAGGTCGCCGAGGTCGAGGACCGAGTTGTCGAGGTCGTCCCGGAAGATCGCCTCGCCGAGATGCTCGACGAAGATCCGGCCGATCGGCGAGCGGTTGTAGAAGATGCCGCCGTTGTGGCCCGGGCAGGTCCAGAGCTGGTTGCCCTTCTCGGCATAGTCGACGAGCGCACCGAAGAACGGCGTCTTCAGCGTCTCGGCATATTGCGTGACCCGGCTGACGAGGCCGCGGGCGATGAACTCGGGCGTCTCCTCGGCCAGGAAGATGTAGCCGTCGATGAAATCGAGCAGCTCGACCGGGATGTCCTCCAGGCGCTTGCGGCGCACCAGGATGACGATCGGCATCTCCAGGCCGCGTCGGCGCATCATGTCGATCAGCGAAGCCGCCTTACCGTCGAGGCCGCGCTTTCCCCAGTCGACGACCATGCAGCCGATCGCGGCGTCGGTCTGCACGGCGATCGCCGCGTCCTCGACGCGCCGCGCGCGGATCACCTCGAAGCCGCGGCCCTCCACCGCCGTGACGATCTGGGCGACGCGCACGCCCTCGAGATCGTCCGGGTCGAAGGCCGGCGCGCACATCAGCACGGTGAAGCGGCGGTGGAAGTCCATGGAGAGCCTCTGGCCTGACGGGTCGGCGTCTGCCTGCGACGCCTTCATGACGGTTGGATGACGGACGGCCCGGCGATATTCGAATCGCGTGGGGCGATCCGCGTGGTTCAGCTCACGCTTCGCAGTTCGGTCCGAGTCGGGACCTGTCACGCATTGCCGGCCGGCGATCAAGGATGCCGGGCGGATACTCGCGCGAACCCGTGGCTGCCCTACCGGTCCGGGCACGGACCGAGTTTTCGGCGAAGCACAACGAGCGTGAGGCCGGGCGCGCCGAGGGCTGCGAGATAGGTGGACCGGAGGCTCATGCCGAAGTCGCGTTATGCGCTAAAATGCATTGCCGCGTATGGCGCCGCACGAGTCATGCGTTTGCTGCATTGTTGCGGCGCACAATCGCGGCTGTGCAGCGCGGTATGAATCGGCCATCTTGTGGTCTCCCGGTGCAACCGGCTCTCCGTACGGGCACTCCCGGCGGACAGTATCCGCACAGGAGACCACCATGCGCGCACGTTCCACCCTCCTCGCCGCCATCTTCTCGCTCACCGCGACCGTCGCCCTCGCGTCCCCCGCTGCCGCTGTCGAGCTGAAGCCGGCCAAGGCCAGCTCGGTCGACCTCGGCAGCTATCGCGGCTCGATCTACTACACCCCCGCCGAGAACGGTTACCGCGTCGTCGCGACGCTGAGCCCGCTGAACGTGGACGGCGAGCAGACCCCCGTGGTCCGCCTCGTGACGATCCTCAACGCCGACCAGACCGTCACCCTGTCGGTGCCCGGCACGCTGAACGCCAGCGGGCGCGAGACCACCGTCTCGTTCTCGCGCCGCGGTGATATCGTCGAGGTCGCCTCCGCCGACTGATCCGGGTTTGCCGGCGTGAACCACCGAAGCCCGGCCCCGCATCGCGCGGTGCCGGGCTTCGTCGATTCAGGCGGTCGGGTCGTGGTTCGTCGCGCGTCGCCTCGGTTTCGCCCCACCGCATGCGGACAAGGCCCCTCGTGCTTAACGGATCCTTCACCGAGCGCCGCGAGCGTCCGACCCGCATGAAGCCGACCGTCGCGATCTTTCGCCCCGTCCTCGCCGCAGCGATGCTGGCGCTCGCCGTCGCCCCCGCCGAGGCCCACCCGCACGTCTGGGTCACCGCGAAGGCCGAGATCGCCTACGCTGGCGGCAAGGTCGTCGCGGTGCGCCACGTATGGGCGTTCGATGCCGCCTATACGGCGTTCGTCACGCAAGGGCTGGATGCGAACAAGGACGGCAGGCTGACGCCGGACGAGTTGCAGGCCTTGGCCACCGAGAACACCGGAAACCTCGCCGAATTCGGCTACTTCACCAAACTGAAGGTCGGCGGCAAGGAGCAGCCCTTCGCCGACCCGGTCGAGCCGCGAATGGCGATGGAGGGCGACGCGCTCACCCTGAGCTTCCGCCTGCCGTTGAAGACCCCGCCCGCACAGGGGCGCGGCGTCCTGGCCCTCGAAGTCTACGATCCGACCTATTTCGTGTCCTTCAGCCTGTCCGAGGCGGCCGATGCCGCGACGCTCGTCGGCGCGCCCACCGGCTGCGCGGCGACGGTGACGCGGCCCAAGACGCCCGAGCCGAAGACGGCGGAGGCCGGCAGCCCCGGGATGACCGAGGCGTTCTTCGATGCGCTGACGGCCGCCTCCGGGTACGGCGTGCAGTTCGCCAACCGGGTCCTGGTCGCATGTCCGTAGGCGCAACGCTCGCCGCCCCGCCGGCGCGGCGCCTGCCGGTGCGGCTGGTGCTGATCCTCGGCGCCATCGGGATCGCGGCCCTGATGCTCGCGCTGCTGGTCTGGCTGGTTGCGCCGGGCCTCGCGGCGCCACCGCCGCGCTCGCCCTTCGGCGTCGGCTTTCGCGAGGCCGCGCCCTCCGCGAGCGGAGTGGGCGGCTGGCTCCTTGCGGTCCAGTCGAGCTTCTCGCGCAGCCTTCAGAGCGCGCTCGCCGCGATCAAGGGCGGCGGCGACTGGGCTCCCTTAGTGACGTTGGGCTTCGCCTACGGGGTGTTTCACGCTGCCGGCCCCGGCCATGGCAAGGCGGTGATCGCCGGGTATCTCTTCGCCGGCGAGCGGGCGCTGCGTCGCGGCTTCGGCCTGAGCTTCGCCGCCGCGATCCTGCAGGCGCTGGTCGCCATCGCGATCGTCGGCACGGGCCGCCTCGTGCTCGGGGCCACCGCCGCTGGGATGACGCGGGCCGGCAACGCGATCGAGATCGTCAGCTTCGCTCTCGTCGCGGCGATCGGGCTCGCGGTGACGTGGCGCAAGGCCGGGCGCCTCGCCGACCTGGGCGCGTCAGCTTCGTGCGGCCCCGATTGCGGCCATACCCGCCTCGCCGATGCGCGGGCGCTCGAAGCCCTCGATACCTGGCGGGAACGAGCCGGCATCGTCGTCGCAGCCGGCTCGCGCCCCTGCGCCTGTGCGGTGTTGATCCTCGTCTTCGCCGCCGCGCAAAGCATGCTGGCCGCCGGCATCCTCGCGGTTTTCGCCATGGCGCTGGGCACCGCGCTGACCACCGGTGCACTCGCGAGTCTCGCGGTCTTCGCCAAGGGTGCCGCATTGCGGCTCGCGGGCGGGCGCGGACAGGCCGGCGTCCTCGCGATCGGCGCGCTGGAGCTTCTGGCCGGCGCCTTCGTGCTCGTCCTCGGACTGGCGATGCTGTCCGGACTGGCCCTGAACGTCGGCGGCTGATCGCCCCTCGCCAACGGCGCGCCGCCATGCCACGCTCGGCACCGGGCAGGCGAAGCGCCGATCGAGAGGCTTCATGGCGGGGTTCGACCACATCCTGAACTGGCGGCTGCTCCCCGGCTCGCATCCGTTCCCGGGGCCGGACGGCGGAACCTGCATCAACGAGGCCGCCCTCGTGGCCGCAGGACTGCCCTATCGCGCGATCCGCTCGAGCGACGAATGCCCGCCTTGTTTCTCGCGACCGCTCGCGGCCTACGCCCTGGGCCTCAACGACGCGATGCCGGACAGCGAGCGTCACCGGTTGATGGCTTTCGTGATGCGCCTGTCAGGGTCCGCCGATACGCCGGCCGTCGAGGCCGAGCGCACCACCTTCCTGGCACTCGCAAGCATCCGCACGCTCCTGCCGCCGCTGCTCCAGCGGGCCGGGTTTGCCGACCTCGCGGAGCGATGCGCCGCAGCGCAAAATCTCGCCGACGCGCTCCCTGCTTGTCGCGCGGCCGCTTGGCTCGGCGGTGCAAGGGCTCAGGCGGCGTCGGGAAAACGTGCCTGGCTCACAGGGGCCCTCATGGCCGCGGTCTCCCGCACGGCGACCGCGGCGATCCGTGCGGCCGAGGACCCGCGCTGCGCCCCCGAGATCGCCGAGGGCGCCGCCGCGTTCGCGCCGGGCACCTGGGCGCGGGCGGTGGAGGTCCTCGATGGCGCCATGCTGATCGGGCGGCAGGCGCCGGATGTCGACCTCTTCGCCGCGCGCGGACGCCTCGATGCGGCACGCTCGGCGGCGCGCCCGCCCGCGCACGCCTAAAATCGCTCTCTGCGGTTCAGGCCGCCGCGGAAGCCGCGCCGAGGTCGAGTTCCAAGGTCTCGCAGTTGTCGAGCCAGTGTCCGGTGAGGTGGAAGAAGAAGGTGCCGTGCCCGACCACCGCGATGGTGGTCTCGGGCCGCGCCCGCAGCCAGTCGCGGAACCCGTCGACGCGCGCGTCGAACAGATGCCGCGGCTCGACCGGATGTCGGCCCGGGTCGGCGCCGTCTTCCGCATGCCACCACACCTCCGGCAGGTGCCCGACGTCGAGATGCGGAAACTCCGCGGCGATCTCGGAGGCGACACGCCCGACGTCGCAGCTGCTCTCCTGGCATTCCCGGTGCAGCACCTCGACCAGCATCCTCGGCTTGGACGGATGGTCCACGAACGCCAGCGCGGTGGTCTCGATCGCCCGGGTCAGCGGCGAGATCACCACGAGGTCGAACGGGATCCGGGCGAGCGCCGCCCGCGCCGCGCGCGCCTGTTCCTGCCCGCGCGGAGTGAGGCGCGCGTCGCGGTGATCGGGATCGCGACCGGTGGCGCGGTGGGCTGCGTTGAAGGTCGATTCGCCGTGGCGAAGGCAGACGATGCGGGTCGGGCCGTTCATGCGGGTCAAGGGTCTCATCGGTTCGGGCCAGGGGTCAGGCGAAGCGTCCGCCGCGCTGGATCACCTCGATCTTGTAGCCGTCGGGATCCGTGGCGAAGAAGAACTGCGCCAACGCGGTTTCGCCGTGCTTGAGCGTCTTCACGTCGGTCGCCGGAAGCTCCTCGCGCACGAAGCGGGCATGCTCGGCGGCGAGGTCTTCGACGGTGAACGCGACGTGGCCGTAGCCGTCGCCGAGGTCGTAGGCCTTGGTCCGGTCCTTGTTCACGGTCAGTTCGATCTCGAACGGCGAGTCGGGCGCGCGCAGGTACACCAGCGTGAAATCCGGAAAGTCGAACCGGTCGGACACCGCCAGCCCGAAGGCCGTCTCGTAATAGGCGACCGAGCGCGCTTCATCGCGGACGCGGATCATCGCATGGACGGGCTTGGCCATTCTTCGCTCACGGCTGGCAGGGATCTCAGGTCTTCCGGACATGTGGCGCATCGGCCCGGTATGGGAAGGGCAGGGCGCCTGCGCGGCATCGCTGGCAGCCCCGCGCCGCAGAGCAGGCGATGGCAGCCGTCGCGCAGGCGCAGTAGAGCCGGACGACCCTGCCGATCGATCGAGGCGACCCCATGCCCGCTCCCATCCTGCTCGCCACCAGCCAACCGCCCGACGAGGAAGCGGCCTGGCGCGATGCGCTCGCGCACGCGATGCCGAACGAGCGCATCGTTACCGCTGCCGACGCGTTCGACCGATCGGCGATCACCATCGCGATCGTCGCCAACCCGCCTCCGGGATCGCTGGCCGGCCTGCCGGCGCTGGCCTGGGTGCACAGCCTGTGGGCCGGCGTCGAGCGCCTGCTGCAGGACGCGACAG
>CAZZZJ010000106.1:0-9007 GCA_964658355.1 Beijerinckiaceae bacterium | reverse complement strand
CGTCGTCAGGCTCGGCGTCGGCACGATCGTCTCACCCCTCGGACGCGACCCGCGTGGCGCGCGGGATCATGGTGAACGCAAGGTTGCCGAAAACCGTGAAGACCCGGTTATCAACGGCCTGGGCAGGGCACCCGCGATTCCGAAACGGCTAAGTCTCGACCGTGGCGAAATCGTGCCCGCAAGCGCGCTGGCGCACGTCGGTGCGCGGGTTGCCGTGCCGGTGATGCGCACGGGCCACGGAGACCGTGCGGAGCCCCATGGCCGGACGCGACCGGCGGCCGGCTCACCACCAGCTGCGGGAGACCGGGGCCGGATTGGGCGTCCACAGGCCGGGCTCCCCGAAATCGGGCGGCGGCGCCTCCGCACTCGCGCGCACGGCACGATGCGGGACGGCCGCTTGACGGGGCTTCGCCCGAGGCGCCGGTGCGAGGGCGTCCACCGTCCTGCGGGTCGCCTCGGACGGGCGCATGACCGGCGTCAGCCTGGCGACCGCACCGCCGCCTCCGCCGAGGCCCAGGGCCGCGCGCATCGGCGCATCGTAGCCGTAGAGGTCGGGCAGGGTCCGGTAGCTGCCCGCATCGTCCACGTAGGCCGTGAAATAGGCGAGATGCACCGGGAGCTTGTGCTCCAGCCGGATGGTGCGCTCGCCCTTGCCGACGAGCTTTTTCAGACGCTCCTCGGTCCAGTTCGGCAGCACGATGTCGGCGAAGCGGAACGGGTCGTCGACGCGGACGCAGCCGTGGCTCAGCGCCCGCTCCGAGCGCGAGAACAGCGAGCGGTTGGGCGTGTCGTGCAGATACACGGCATGCTGGTTGGGGAACATGAACTTGATGAAGCCGAGCGCGTTCTTCTCGCCCGGCGGCTGCCGCAGCGAGACGTGGCCGCCGCGGCGGACGATCTCGTAGCCGCCCCAGGTGCTGCCGCCATAGCTCGCGATCTTCGGCAGCATCGTCTTCAGGATCGAGGGCGGGACGTACCACGACGGGTTCACCACCGCGTATTCCATCAGCCCCGAGAACAGCGGCGTGCGCGAATCCGGCTTGCCGACGATGACACGGGCCTCGTCCCGCATGCGTCCGTCGCGAAACACCCGCAGCCGGAATTCGGGCACGTTGACCAGCACGTAGTCGGGTCCGAGATCGGTGCCGAGCCAGCGCCAGCGCTCCATGTTGACGATCAGCGCCGCGTCGTCGCCCGCCGACCGCGGGGCGCCGGCCTGTCTCGGACCCTGCGCCAGCGCCATCACGGTCTGGACGTTGAGGGTGCCGTTGCCGGGCAGCCCGCGGTTCCGCTGGAACTTGGCGACCGCCGCGGCGACGCCGGAATCGTACTCCTCCGCATCGCCGGGGGCGACGTCGAGGGTGCCGGCCTTGCGGCTCTCCAAGCCGAAACGGGCGCGCAGCAGGGGCACGCGCGCATCGCGCATGCCGATGCGAAGGGCCGGGCCGGGCGGCAGGCGCAGGGCGGTGTCCTGGTCCGCGGTCTCCGACGCAGCCGGCGCGCGCGCCACCGAGAGACGGCTCTTGAGGGCGAGATAGCCGGGGGAACGCGGGTTATAGGCCTGGAGCAGGTCGCCGGCCGTGCCGCCTGCACCGACCAGGCTCGACAGGACCGTGTCGGCGGCCGGGAGGTCGAGGGTCGGGGTGATCAGGCGCGAGATCGCGGCGAGGTTGATCCGCCCGCCCCGCGCATCGCGGGCATAGAGGGCTGCGGCGGCCGAGAGCTTCAGGTCGGCCTCGGCGATGGCCGCGAGATCCTCGGGCTTGCCAGGGCTTGCCGGGTCGGACGCGCTTTGCAGCTTGGCAACGCTCGGGAGCGCCGGCACCGGATAGGCGCGGGCATCGAGCCCGTCCTCGGGCGCCGCCGCGAGGCGTGCGGCCACGGCCTTGGCCGCCGGCGTATAGGCGCCGTCGACGATCCAGACCGGCTTGAAGGCGCCGAGCGCGTAGAAGGCCTGGATCGCTTCGCGTTCCTTCGTGGTGAGCCGGGCGAGCAGCGGCGCGGAGGCGGCCAGGCGGCTGAAGACGGCGGCCGCCTGCGGGTCGCTCGGCACGGTCGGCGTCGCGGCGACCGCCGGGCGATCGGGCGCGTCGGAAGGTGGTTCGGACCGTGCCGGATCGGGCTTCGGCGGTTCGGAGGGCGTCACCGCCTCCAGGCCGGTTGCCGGGGGCGGCAGGGTCGGGTCGGAGGCGGGGGCGGGATCCGGCGCGGCAGCCTTATTCGGGGCGGTCGTGGCGACGGTGACCGGTGGCGGCACGTCGTCCAGCCCGCCGCGCGCGAACGCGGCCGTGGCGAGGACGCCGTGCGCCACGGAACCGGCCAACAGGACGGCCAGGGCTGCTTTGGCCGAGCGCGAGACGCCCATCTGCGAACCTCCTGGGAGCCGACCCTCGAGGCCGCCCGCAACCGTATCAGTATCGGCGCAAGCCCGGCCGTGTGCAATCGCACGGCCTCCACTCACGTGACCAAGTGCTTGATCCGCCAGCCGTCTCCGGCGCGGACCGTGCCGACCCGAACCTCGGGCGGGATCAGGCCGCGGCCTCTTCGGCCTTGTCGTCGCCGTCGAGCCCGAGATCCTTGAGCTTGCGATACAGGGTGGATCGGCCGATTCCGAGGCGGCGCGACACCTCCGACATCCGACCGCGATAGAATTGCAGCGCGAAGCGGATGATCTCGGCTTCGAGCGCATCCATCGGCTTCATCTCGCCGGTGTCCTCGACCACGAGCGACATCGCGTGCGGATCGCGCACCTCGACGCGGACGATCTCGCGCACCGGCTCCGGCGAGTGGGCCGAGAGCATCGGCTGCACGGGGGCGGCCGGGATGCGGACGTCGAAGCCCTCGACCTGCGCGGCGATCTGCGGGAACTCGGCGACCGTCAGCTCGTCGCCGTCGGCGAGCACGACGGCGCGGAACAGCGCATTCTCCAGTTGCCGGACGTTGCCGGGCCAGCCGTAGCGGGTCAGCAGCGCCATCGCCTCGGGGGTGATCGCGCGGACGCGCTTGCCCTCCTCGGCCGCGAACCGGGCGCAGAACGAGCGCACCAGGTCGGGCACGTCCTCGCGCCGGGCGCGCAGCGGCGGCAGGGTCATCGGGAAGACGTTGAGGCGATAGTACAGGTCCTCGCGGAAGCGACCCTGCTTGACGAGGTCCAGAAGCGAGCGGTTCGTCGCGGAGACGAGACGGATGTCGACGCGGACGCTGCGCTTGGCCCCGACCGGATCGACCTCGCCCTCCTGCAGCGCGCGCAGCAGCTTCACCTGGGCATCGAGCGGCAGTTCGCCGATCTCGTCCAGGAACAGCGTCCCGCCGGACGCCTCCACGAACTTGCCGGCATGGCGCTCGGTCGCGCCGGTGAAGGCGCCCTTCTCGTGCCCGAACAGGGTCGATTCGACGAGGTTGTCGGGGATCGCACCGCAATTGACGGTGACGAAGGGCTTTCCGCGGCGCTCGCCCGAGCCCTGGATCGCGCGGGCCAGCACCTCCTTGCCGACGCCGGATTCGCCCTCGATCAGCACCGGGATGTTGGACTTCGCGGCCCGCTCCGCCAGGCGGATCACCCGCTCCATGTCGGGCGACTTCGAGGTGAGATCCTTGAAGCTCAGCGAGCCGGAGGCGCGGCGGCGCATGCGCCGGACCTCCTCCTCCAGGTGGTCGACCCGGAGCGCGTTCTTGATCGAGACCTGCAGCCGCTCCGCGCCGGCGGGCTTCACCACGAAGTCGACGGCGCCGGCGCGCATCGCCGTGACGACGGCGTCGATGGAGCCGTTGGCGGTCTGGACGATGACCGGCGTGTCGAGACCGGATTTTCGCATCTCGGCGAGGACGCCGAGGCCGTCGAGGCCGCCGGGCATGACGAGGTCGAGCAGCACCACGTCGATCTCAGGATGGGTCCGCAACAGCGTGAGCGCGTCGGCACCGTTCTCCGCGAGCGTCGCATCGAAGCCGAAGCGGCGCACCGTCGCCTCGGCAAGACGACGCTGAACGGGATCGTCGTCGACGATCAGGACCGTTGTCGCCATGCGGGCTTTTCCTCGCTGCCGCGGGTCGTCCGAGGCGCCGGACCTCGCGGCCCCGGCGCCGGGGAGGACCGGCGGGTGTTTCGTTTCGAGCCGGAGCGTCGCCCAGATGCGTAAAGCCCCGCTTAACGACGACGAGCGATTTGCCGCCGCGCCCGCTTGCATTGCCCGCAGGTCGCCGAATTCGGTTGAACGCTGCCGTCTGCGCTCGATATGAGGCGGGCGGGGCTGTCGAGCCCCGAGCAGGCGGCACCATGCGCCGGCAACGAACCGAGGTTTCATGCGAGGATTCATGACTGGCCGAGCCCTCGCCCCCGCTGGGTCGCCGCTTCGGAGCGCCGAGGGCGCCGCCGCGGCGCGCGCCGCCGCCCACGCGGTCGATCTCGGGCCGCTTCCCGAATGGGACCTCGCCGACCTCTATTCCGGCCTCGACGCCCCGGACTTCCGCCGCGACCTCGCCAAGGCCGAGGCCGATTGCCGGTCGTTCTCGGACTCCTACGCCGGACGGATCGCGCAGCTTGCGAGCGGCCCGGACGCGTCCGAGACGCTCGCCGCCGCGGTCGCGGCCTACGAGGGAATCGAGGAACTCCTCGGCCGGCTGATGTCCTATGCCGGCCTCGTCTATTCCGGAGACACCACCGACGAGACGCGCGCCAAGTTCTACGGCGACACCCGCGAACGCCTGACCGACGCCTCGGGCAACCTCCTGTTCTTCGCCCTCGAGCTCAACCGGATCGAGGACGGCGTCCTGGATGCGGCGATGGCCGGCGGTCCGCTCGCCCGGTACGCCCCCTGGATCGAGGATCTGCGCCGCGAGAAGCCGTTCCAGCTCGAGGACCGGATCGAGAAGCTGTTCCTGGAGAAATCCGTCACCGCCAACGCGGCCTGGGACCGTCTGTTCAACGAGACCATCGCGGCCCTGCGCTTCCCGATCCAGGGCGAGCGGCTGCCGCTAGAGCCGACGCTGAACAAGCTCCAGGATCCGGACGGCGAGGTCCGCCGGGAAGCCGCCGGCGCCTTGAGCGAGGTGTTCCGCGAGAACCTGCGGGTGTTCACGCTGATCACCAACACCCTGGCCAAGGACAAGGAGATCTCGGACCGCTGGCGCGGCTTCAAGGACGTGGCCGATGCCCGCCACCTCTCGAACCGGGTCGAGCCCGAGGTGGTGGCGGCCCTCGTGGATGCCGTTCGCACGGCCTATCCGCGGCTGTCGCACCGCTACTACCGGCTCAAGGCCAAGTGGTTCGGAGTCGACGCGCTGCCCTACTGGGACCGCAACGCGCCGCTCCCGAAGGTCGAGCAGCGCACCATCCCCTGGACCGAAGCCCGCGACACGGTGCTCGACGCCTATCATGCGTTCTCACCGAAGATGGCCGGCATCGCCAAGGACTTCTTCGACCGTCGCTGGATCGACGCGCCGACCCGCCCCGGCAAGGCGCCCGGCGCCTTCGCGCACCCGACGGTGCCCTCGGTCCATCCCTACGTGCTGGTCAACTACCAGGGCAAACCGCGGGACGTGATGACCCTGGCGCACGAACTCGGCCACGGGGTGCATCAGGTGCTCGCCGGCCACAACGGCGCGCTGATGGCGCCGACGCCGCTGACGCTGGCCGAGACCGCCAGCGTGTTCGGCGAGATGCTGACCTTCCGGCGCCTGCTCGCCGCGACGACGAACCCGACCCAGCGCCGCGCGATGCTGGCCGCCAAGGTCGAGGACATGATCAACACGGTGGTGCGCCAGATCGCGTTCTACTCGTTCGAGCGCAAGGTCCACCTCGCGCGCGCCGAGGGCGAACTCACCGCGGAGCAGATCAACGCCCTGTGGATGTCGGTGCAGGCCGAATCGCTCGGGCCGGCGATCACGCTGGATGCCGGCTACGAGCCGTTCTGGGCCTACATCCCGCACTTCATCCATTCGCCGTTCTACGTCTACGCCTACGCGTTCGGCGATTGCCTGGTGAACTCGCTCTACGGCGTCTACGCCAAGGCAGAGGGCGGCTTCGTCGAGCGCTACTTCGCCCTGCTCTCGGCCGGCGGCTCGAAGCCCTACGGCGAACTCCTGGCGCCCTTCGGCCTCGACGCCCGCGATCCCGGCTTCTGGCAGATCGGCCTGGGCATGATCGAGGGGATGATCGCCGAGCTGGAAGGCATGGAGGCCGAAGCCTGACGGCTCGATCTCCGAGGCTGGCACGCATGAAGAGGCCCGCGACGGATCCCTCCGCCGCGGGCCTTCTCGGTTCCGGTCCCGGCTGGGATCAGATGGCGGCGACGTCGACGCGGATGTTGCCGCGGGTGGCGTGCGAATACGGGCAGACCACGTCGGCGCGCCGGACGAGGTCGGCGGCCGTCGACGGGTCGATGCCCGGCAGGCTGGCCTTGAGGCTGACGGTCAGGCCGAAGCCGGTGCCGTCGTCGCGCTTGCCGATACCGACCTCGGCATCGACCCGGGCGTCCTCGGGCACCTTGACCTTATCCTGTGCGGCCACGAACTTGATGGCGCCGAGGAAGCAGGCGGCGTAGCCGGCGGCGAAGAGCTGCTCGGGGTTGCTGCCGGGACCACCATTGCCGCCGAGCTCCTTCGGGGTCGAGAGGCCGATGCCGAGGCGGGTGTCGTCGGTCGCGGCGGTGCCTTCGCGGCCGCCGGTGGCGTGGGCATGGGCGGTGTAGAGAGCCTGCATCGTCGTCTCCTGTCGGCGTTCGGAACCGCGCACACGATCTTGCGCAATCGCGTGCGCTTGATCCCACAAAACAAGATTGCGCGCAATCGATATGGTTCCGAGACGGCTCGCGGTCAGAAGATCTCGAACAGGCCGGCCGCGCCCATGCCGCCGCCGACGCACATGGTGACGACGCCGTACTTGGCACCGCGGCGATGGCCCTCGATCAGCAGGTGACCGGTCATGCGCGCGCCGGACATGCCGTAGGGATGCCCGATCGAGACGGCCCCGCCATCGACGTTGAGGCGCTCGTCGGGAATGCCGAGACGGTCGCGGCAGTACAGGACCTGGACCGCGAAGGCCTCGTTCAGCTCCCACAGGTCGATGTCGTCGACGGTGAGCCCGTGCTGCTTGAGGAGCTTGGGCACCGCGAAGACCGGGCCAATGCCCATCTCGTCGGGTTCGCATCCGGCCACCGCCATGCCGCGATACGCACCGAGCGGCTGCAGCCCGCGCCGCTCGGCCTCGCGGGCCTCCATCAGCACGCAGGCCGAGGCTCCGTCGGACAGCTGGCTCGCGTTGCCGGCGGTGATGAACCGGCCCTCCGCGATGGTCTGCCCGTTCCGGAACACCGGCTTCAGGGCGGACAGATCCTCCAGCCGGGTCTGCGGCCGGTTGCCCTCGTCCTGCGAGAGCGTCACCGCCCGCCTCGTGACGGCGCCGGTCGCCTTGTCGACCACCGACATCTCGGTCGCCAGCGGCACGATCTCGTCGGAGAAGCGCCGGTTGGCCTGGGCCTCGGCGGTGCGGTGCTGCGACTGGAGCGCGTAGCGATCCTGCGCCTCACGGTCGATGCCGTAGCGGGCCGCCACGATCTCGGCGGTCTCCAGCATCGACATGTAGATATGCGGAGCCGTCTCGATCAGCGTGGCGTCCTCGGCGCGGAAGCGGTTCAGGTGCTCGTTCTGGACGAGCGAGATCGATTCGAGACCGCCGCCGATCGCGGCCTCCATGCCGTCGACGACGATCTGCTTGGCGGCCGTGGCGATCGCCATCAGCCCCGAGGCGCATTGCCGGTCGACGCTCATCCCGGCAACCGTCGCCGGAAGGCCGGCCCGCAACGCCGACTGCCGCGCGATGTTGGTGCCGGTGGAGCCCTGCTGCAGGGCGGCGCCGAGGATCACGTCGCCGACCAGCCTGCCGGCCTCCTCCGGCGAGATGCCGGCCCGGCCGAGGGCATGGGCGATCGCGTGGCCGCCGAGGGTCTGGGCCTGGGTGTCGTTGAAGGCGCCGCGATAGGCCTTGCCGATCGGGGTCCGGGCGGTCGAGACGATGACGGCTTCACGCATGGGGTGTCGTTCCTTGGCGGGACCGGCGGCCGACCCTCGCCCTTGCTCGAAAGTCGAGCGATGTGCCGGATATCGGCGGCCGGCTCAACCGCGCGCCGCGAGCCCGAAGATCGCGCGCGCCTCGGCCGGGCTCGCCGGCGCGCAGTCGAGCAGCGACAGCAGCGTCACCGCCTTCTCGACGAGGGCGGCGTTGCTCGGCGCGAGCTTTCCGCGGGCGAGGTAGAGGTTGTCCTCCAGGCCGACGCGGACGTTGCCGCCCATGCTCGCCGCGAGCGCCACCATCGGGAACTCGGCGCGTCCGATGCCGAAGGCCGACCAGACCGCGTCGGCCGGCAGGCGCGCATGCATCTGCACCAGGGTCTCGGCGTCGGCCGGCGCCCCCCAGGGGATGCCGAGGCAGATCTGGAACAGCGGCGGCGACGCGAGATGGCCCTCGGCGATGAGGTGGCGGGCGAGCTGGATGTGGCCGAGGTCGAACACCTCGATCTCCGGCCGGACGCCGGCGGCGGCGATCGTCTGGGCCATCGCGCGCAGATGCGCCGGGGTGTTGAGAAACAGGTGCTCGCCGAAATTCATCGTCGCCACGTCGAGGGTGCAGAGCTCGGGTTTCAGCGCCTTCACGTGCCGGGTGCGCACCTCCGGGCTCTCGAAGGTGGTGCCGGGCCCAGTCGTGGCCGGATTTGCGGCGCCCGGCACGAAGCGGCCGCCGGGGCCCGTGGTCAGGTTGAGGATCACGTCGGCGTTGCGCGCGCGGATGCGTTCGACCACCTCGCGATAATGCGCGAGCTCCATGCTCGGCGCGGCGGTCTCCGGATGGCGGACATGGATGTGCACCACCGCGGCGCCGGCCTCGGCCGCCTCGAGCGCCGAGCGGGCGATGGCCTCGGGACTGACCGGCACCGCCGGGTTCTTCGAGGGGGTGTCGAACGAGCCCGTCAGGGCGCAGGTGATCACGGTCTTCTGCGACATCGCCGTCTCCTCA
>CAZZZJ010000105.1:7559-9081 GCA_964658355.1 Beijerinckiaceae bacterium | reverse complement strand
GGCGGCGGCTCCGGCCCGACGACCCTGCGGCGCGGCCTGGAATTCTCGAAGAACCTCGTCACCGCCCGCCTGCTCCAGGGCGGGATCACGGACAAGGCGCCGGCCAGCCTCAAGCGCGTGTGCGACATCGCGCTGGAGGCGCAGATCTACGCGGCCTGCGAGCCGTACTACCCCTTCGTCCTCGGCGCCCAGCCGGTGCGGATGCTCGATCTGGCCGGCTTCTACGCCGCGGTGGCCAACGAGGGCGCCCGGAGCACGCCCTACGCCCTCGAGGGGATCGAGCGCGACGGCAAGACCGTCTACGCCCACGCTCCCCGCGAGCCGGTGCGGATCGGCTCGGCCGACCGGGTCGCGTTCTACCAGCTCAAGACCATGCTCCAGGGCGTGACCAACCACGGCACCGCGGCGGCGCTGTCGCGGGTCTCGCAATTCGTGGCGGGCAAGACCGGCACCTCCGAGAACGAGAACGACGCGTGGTTCGCCGGTTTCACCAACGAGATCACGGTGGTGGTCTGGGTCGGCTACGACAACGCCGACGGCACCCGGAAGACGCTGGGCCGCGGCCAGACCGGCGGCCACGTCTCCGTGCCGATCGCGTCCGCGATCTTCCAGGCGGCGTGGGCGAACGGGGTGGCCAAGACCCCGCTGGCCCCGCCCTCGGCGGAGGCGCGCCCGATGCTCGTCGACCTGCCGATCGACCCGCGCAGCGGCCAGCGCGTCGCGGGCGGCGGGTTCACCGAGCACTTCCGAAAGGGCGCCGACGGCCGCATGGCCGACACGCAGTACACGCTCATGCCCCGGGAGAACGCCTACGCGATGCGTCCGGATGCTGAGGACGGCGACCTCTCGGGGACCGAGGACGGCGCCGACGTCGCCGGCGACGCCTACGGCAACCGCGCGCCCGACGCCGACCTGCTCGATCCGTTCGGCGAGCGGCGCCCCGCTGCGCGCAGCCGCCGGGCGCAGGGCGACCTCGACGGCGGCTACCGGCCCTGGCCCGGCGAGACCGCGCGCTCGCCCTTCGGCGACGACGACCTCCGCCCGCGGCGACGCGACCCCGACTATCTCTTCGGCGACGACCCGCGCTACTGACGCGCCGTCTTCTCCCCTTCCCGATCGAGGTCTTCTTCGTGCGGATGCAGCTTCCGGCTCGCCTTGCCTTGCCCCTGCTCATGCTTTCGAGCGCCCATCCCGCGACGGCCCAAGGGGGTGCGCAGGAGGCAGCGCAGGGGTCGTCTCCATCGCCTGCGCAAGCCGGCATGGCCGCGACGGCCAGCTCGACCGCCGGGCGGATCCGGGAGGTCGCCTCGATCAACGCCGTCGACCCGGCGACGCTCAAGCCCGGGACGATCCTGGTGACGGATCACCGCGACAACCCGTCGGCGCCGGAGAACGGCCTGACGCCCTATCTCGACTGGGTCCGGACCAAGCCCCTGGAGGCGGCCGCGCTCTCGCCCTTCCCCGGCTACAAGGAGCCCGACTACACCACCACGGTCAACGGCGTCGCCAAGCCCCGGCACGA
>CAZZZJ010000105.1:0-7459 GCA_964658355.1 Beijerinckiaceae bacterium | reverse complement strand
ACAAGGAGCCCGACTACACCACCACGGTCAACGGCGTCGCCAAGCCCCGGCACGAAGCGCTGAAGGTCTACGTGGCCGAGGGGCGATTCGTGGTGGCGCGCCCCGCAGAGGCCATCGACCTGTCGGGGCTGGCGCGGCTCGGCTTCGTGCAAGCGATGGACCCGGCGATCAAGCACAAGGCGCTCGATCCGGCCGACGTGACGCCGACCAAGGACCCGGCCGCGGCCTTCGCCCGCCGCCCCGACCGCCCGTGGTGCGAGCCCGGCACGGTCTGCATCGAATCGCGCTACGACCTCGAGGGCAAGCTGCCGCTGGGCGTGAAGCTCGCCAACAAGCTGGAAGAGGGCGGCGCGAAGAAGATCGCCGAGTTCGTCACGTTCCAGAGCGAGCTGCGCACCCTCCCGCCCGACCGGGCCGCCAGCCTCGGCGCGCTGACGAAGGTCGATACCGCGGTGACGGGCGGGCTGGAGCAGACGATCTTCTGGGTCAACCAGATCCTGCGCTTCGGCAAGTTCCTGGCCGTGTTCCAGCCGATGCCGGGCGATCCGACCCGGACCGTCGTCACCACCTACATGGCGCTGGCGATCAAGGGCGACGTCCTCGACCGCAAGGCGGAGTATGCCCGGGTCCCCGTGCTCAGGAACCTGCTGCCCGCGCAGGTGCTGATGGGCAATTCGAGCTTCAACACCGGCACCTCGATCAGCGCTGGCCTGCCGACCTACGCCCGCAACCGCATCGCGGCCTTCGCCGACGCCCTCGCCAAGCGGTAGGGCGACCGATATCGCCGCCCCGTCCCGCGCCGGACCGACGACCGTTTCGGCGTGGAACGGGAGCCTCGATGCCTTGAATGGGGAACGATCCCCTGGCTCGAGGATCGATCGCCACGCGAACGTTCAGTAGCCGCGGTTCACGATCGAGGGGAGCGAGGGCTGCGTGTACTGGCGGTTCACGTCGGGGCGGGTCTGCGTGCCGTTGGTATCGTTCGAGCGCCGGTAGTTGTCGGTGTTGAAGGTCTCCGCCAGGCCGCTGCGGCTGTCGGGGCCGTCGACGCTGTTGCAGGCGGCGAGGCAGCCGACGAGGGCGGCGGCGAGGGCGAGGGGAGCAAGGGTCGGGACGAGGCGCATCGCGGGTCCTGGGGGCGTCATCGAAAGGGAGGCGCGGGATTGGCCGGAACCCGCGAGGTGTCGGGCCAGTGTGTCCGCGTCAAGGCGGTGCCCGCCGGGTGAAGCGGTTGCGGCGGATGTGATGTCCGCAGGCCACGGAAAAGTCACCACGGCGTGGCTTTGGGGCCGCGAGGCCGGGCATTCGTGTGGAGGATTGGCCCTCCGACCCTGGCCAAGTTGGCGCGTTCCGGCGACAAAAGACGGGTTGAGCCGAAAGCCTTCATGAGCAACGTCCTGCCCTTCCGCCCGCGCACGCCCGTGCAGCAACTCGCCCGCTGCGAGGTCGTCGCCGTCGCCGGCGATCTCCTCACGCTGCTCGAGCAGCTCGAGGACGTGAGCGGCCGCGCTGCCGCCATGGGCCGTCCGGCCCTCGAAGTCGAGCGCACGGTCCAGCACCTGCTCGACGCGGTCGGTGCCGTCGAGCGCGCGCTCGACTGTATCGGCGAAGGCGAGCAGGCCGCGCCGGCCTGACGCTGCCCCCATGCCCTGGCGATCGGCCCGCCGCGGGCTGGCGACCGTCGAAGCCCGCGCTCCCGCACCTGCAGGCCGTGCCACCCAAGGCGGTGTAATCGGTGCGGAACTGTCCCGCTTAAGTTGTCGTTGATGAGGTGTCGCATCGCACGCGCCGTGCGGTTCGACCCATTGTCATGACTTAAAACACCCCCGGAGGGATCGATGACGCCGTCCTTGAACCGTCGCGCGCTCGCCGTCGTCATCGCCAGTGGGCTCGTCTCCGGAGGCGTCGTTCAGGTGCAGGCGGCCGAGCTCGGGTTCTTCGAGGCCTTGTTCGGCGGCGCGCGTCCCGCCGTTCAGGCGCCACAGGCGACGCAGCCCGACGATGCCGGCCGTGCCGGCGGCGGGCTGCGCTACCGAAGCCGTCACGTGGCGCGGTCGCGCCTGCGGACGCGCTACGCCGCCCTGCCCGCTTCCGAGCCGTTGAAGGTGCGGATCTCCGATCGCCAGAGGCCGATCGACATGACGGGAGGTGCCGCGGCCGCCCTGATGAAGGACGAGACGCTCCGTCCGGGCGATATCGTGGTGCTGAACACCGGAGCCCGCGTCTTCACCGGCGATCCCGATGCCGCCCACACGCTGCGCGACTTCGTGCCTGTCGAGCGTTCCGCCTATGTCGACCGCGGCACCCGCAAGCAGCTGGCCGCCCTGATGGCGCCGGCTTCCGCGCTGCCGGCCGATCAGGCCCGGAAGTTCGTCGAGCGGCTGAAGTCTGCCCCGCGCACGTCCGCGCCGCTGGTGCCGCAGCAGGCCTCGATGCGGATCATTTCGCCCTGGACGGCGGCGCCCTGAGGCACCGACCGGCTCAGGCCACCGAGGCTCCGGTGAGACTCGCCCAGACCGTGCCGTAGTGACAGGCGGCGGCTGCGAGCACGAAGGCGTGCCAGATCGCATTCTGGAACGGCAGCTTTCGCCAGACGTGGAAGATGACGCCGACCGAGTAGAGCATCCCGCCGATGGCGAGCATCCAGAGCGCCGTCGGCTGCAAGGCTGCGATGACCGATTCGTAGGCGAACAGCCCGCTCCAGCCGAGCATCAGATACAGGCCGATCGAGAGCCTGTCGTAGCGGCCGGGCAGCAGCAACTTCACTGCGATGCCGATCACCGCCACGATCCAGACGAAGGCGAGCAGGGCCCAGGCCACCGGACCCGTCCCGACGAGCGCGACGAGGGGCGTGTAGGTGCCGGCGATCATCAGGTAGATCAGCGCATGGTCGGCGCGGCGAAGCAGCCATTTGCGCGGGCCGACCGGATACAGGTTGTAGGTCGCCGAGACCGCGAGCATCGAGACCAGCGCGGTCGCGTAGACGACGACGGCGATCCGCTCGGCGACGCCGAGATGCTCGGTCAGCGCCATCGCCACCAGGGCCACCGCGCCGGCAAGGCCGAGAAGCACGCCCAACCCGTGAACAACCCCGTCGGCGACGATCTCGCGTGGGGTATAGTGCCAGGTCAGACCGACCGGTCGTCCGTCTTCGGCGAGAAACATCACAGCCTCCTGCAACGCACGCAGGCTAAGCCGTTTCTTATGACGATCGTTCCACCGGCGGACTGCGCAGCCGCAAGTTGTCCCAGATTTTTTGCCGATCAGGGTGAGTATTGACCCTGAAGCGGACCTGTCTTGTCGTCTCGCGCTCGCCGGCACCCGCGGACAACCCGACGGCGTGACCATCCGGGTCGTCACCGACACGCTGTCAGGCGTGCCGCCCGGCCAGCGCCTCGAAACCGAACGGGGCGATCGCCGGCCCGGTGGCGAGTGCCCCGCGCACGAGGCCGCGACTCAGGCGCGCATGGACTGTGGCCATCACCAGGACGGCCATCGCCAGCACCTGATGCGCCAGCGCGGCCCAGAGCGGTACGGCCATGAGCAGCGTCGCGATGCCGAGCGCCGCCTGCGCGAGGGCGAGGCCGGCGATGCCCGTGGCGCGCCGCGCCGTGGAGGTGCCCGGGGCGGCGACCCGCGCGTCGACCGCGTGCGCGAGGGCGACGACGAGGAGCAGGTAGGCGGTCAGCCGGTGGTTGAGCTGGACCAGGGTGACGTTGTCGACGAAGTTCTCGATCCAGGGCCTCACCGAGAACAGCGTCTCCGCCGGCGGGATCAAGGCACCGTCCATGGTCGGCCAGGTGTTGTGGACGAGCCCGGCATGGGAGCCGGCCACAAGCCCGCCGAGAAAGATCTGCGCCAGCACCAGCACCGGCAGGGCGAGCGCGACCCTGCGCAGGCGCGGCGGCGCCGGGGCGATGCTCGCGCCGCGCTCGCCGGCGGCGAGCCACGCGAGGCCGGCCAGGATCAGGCTCGCCATGGTGAGATGCAGGGCGAGCTTGATCGGTGCCACCGCAACCATGCCGGGCTGGAGGCCCGAGGCCACCATGATCCAGCCGATCGCCCCCTGCGCGGCGCCGAGGATGCCGAGCGCCAGAAGGCCGAGACCGAGGCGCCGGCTCAACATCCCCCGCCACCAGAACGCGATCAGCGGCAGGAAGAACACGAGGCCGACGATCCGTCCGAGCAGGCGGTGTCCCCATTCCCAGAAATACAGGACCTTGAAGTCGGCGAGCCCCAGGCCCTGGTTGAGGATGCGGTATTGCGGCGTGTCGCGGTACTTCTCGAACTCGGTCGCCCAATCGGCGGCCGAGAGCGGCGGCACCACGCCGGTGACGGGGCGCCACTCGGTGATCGACAGGCCGGACCCGGTCAGCCGCGTCGCACCGCCGACCGCCACCATCGCGACGACGAGGGCCGCGAGCAGGTAGAGCCACGTGCGGACGGCGCCTTCGCGGCGTGGGGATTCGGCAGGCCTCATCGGGACGTCGTCGCTCGGATCGCTGAGAGGGAGGCACCGGGTTAGGCAAAGCCGACGCGCGCGGCAACATCCGGCTTTGCCGCATGGCGTCAAATCGCACGGCGCCGATCCGACGCGTTGCCATCGTCCTCCGCCGGCGCTACCCCGGCGCGAGCACGAGGGAACCGCATGCGCCGCCGCACCCGCACCCTGATCGGGACGATCGGGATACTGGCCTTCGTCATCGTCTACGCGCCGCTCGCGATGGCGCTGGCCGACAGCCGGATCGCCGAGGCCCCGGCCCTGCTGCAGACCGTGCTCTACAGCATCCTCGGCATCGCCTGGATCTTCCCGCTGATGCCGCTGATCAAGTGGATGGAACGACCGGATCGCTGACGGTGCCCGCGTTTTCGCCGCACTCGGGGGCGAGAAGCGGTCGACCCGCGCCGCCCCCCTCGCAGATGTCGTTCATGCTCCTCCCGAAATCGTCGCCCGCCCTGGCCGGGTCGCTCCTCCTGTGGCTCGGCACCGCCGCCCTGGCCCAGGGGACGCCGCGTTCGGTCGGCGAGTGCGAGCGCCTCAAGAACGATCTCGCCTACAACCAATGCCTCGCGATGTTCGGGCCCGCGGCCAAGAACGTCGCCGGCGGTTACGCGGCGGGCGAGACCCCGCCGGTCCCGGCATTGCCCACCACGACGGCCGCCGCCCCCCAGGCCGACGAGCCGGCCGACGAGGTCCGCGGCAGCCGGCGCGGGCGCTACCGCGTCCGCCGCGGCCGGCAGAGCGCGGTGTTCACCGCCGGCGGCAGCGAGGCCCGGTCCTATCGCCACCGCCGCCGTCGGCGGTGATCGCGTCCGTCGGGCTCATGCCACGTTGAGCCGCCGTCCGCGGTTCCAGGCGAGGAACGGCACGCCCGAGAGCAGGCCGGCCAGTGCCGCCGGCGACTGGTGGCAGCCGTTGACCGAGGCCCGCGGCAGGGCGTGGAGATGCCCGGCATGGTCGGGGAAGAGATGGCCCGGCCGCGTCGTGACGGCGGTCTCGAAGCCGAGGTCGCGGGCCAGCGCGAATTCCCGCGCGCCTGCCGAGGTCGGGTCGCCGACCGGGTAGGACAGGTGCCGCACCGGCCGCGCCAGCTCGGCCGCCAGCCGCTCGCGGCCCTCGCCGATCTCGCGGACGACCGCGTCTGCATCGTGCTTGGCCAGCATCGGATGGCTTCGCGTATGCGCGCCGAAGGTGACCGCGGGGTCCTCGCCCAGCGATCGCAGGTCGTCCCACGACAGGCAGAGTTCCCGTGCGATCGCGCCCGGGACGATCCCGGCCTGCGCGCAAAGCGCCGCGATCAGGTCGAGCAACCGCGCTTCGGAACCGCCGCGCAGGTCGCGATAGACCGCCTCGAAGGCGAGCGCCTTCTCCTGCGGGCTCCGGGCCGGCAGGTCGACCGCCTGCGCGCCGATCTCGACCCGCACCCGGTCGAGCCGGCCGATCGCCCGTTCCAGCTCGATCCACCACAGCCGTCCGGTCTGGTCGGCGAAGTCGCTGGTGACGAACAGCGTCCAGGGCACGCGGTGACGGCGCAGCACGGGCAGGGCGTGCACGACGTTGTCGCGGTAGCCGTCGTCGAAGGTCAGCACCGCGAAGGGGGGGCGGTAGCGTGCGGCGGCGAGGCGCTCGGGCACCTCGTCGAGGCCCACGACCTCGAAGCCGCGGGCATCGAGCGCGCCGAGCGTCGCGTCGAGGAAGTCCGGGGTGATCGAGAGCAGGCGGTTCGGCGCGTAGGCGGCCGGCGCCTCCGGGCTGACGTGGTGGAAGGTGAGGATCACCCCGAGGCCGCAGGCGGCCGGCGCGAGCCAGCGGTCGGCGCCCGTGGCGGAGACGGCCCGGAACCCGGCCTCGAACAGCCGGTGACGGTTTCGGGACGACAGCATGGCACCGCCTCGATGCGGGGAAGGCCGACGCCGCGCGCGTCGTCGTCCGTCCCTTGTCCCGGTTCGACGTAAACAAAGGCTGAGGGTCCGCCTCGCGCCCGGGCGGCGGCCGGACCGCAACGATCCGTTATCCACGCCCGCGCTTCGCCGGTGCCGCCGTGACATCCAGGCCCTCCCATACACCCCGGCTTAGGAGCCTGGGCCGAGAACTGGCACCCGAGACCAACGGCCCTCCGCCTCGAACGGCGAGCCGGCGCAAGGGATGGATGATGACGGTTCTGGCACGGCGTCCGATGGACCGGGACCTCGCAGGAGCGACCATGGCCCGCGCGCGCACCCGCACCGGTCAGGCTCACAGCGGCCTGACCGCCGAAGTCTTCACCGACCTCGATGCCGTCGAGGCCCTGTGGCGCGGGCTCGAGGCCGATCCCGCCTGCCTCGCCACGCCCTACCAGCGTTTCGACTGGGTCCGGGCCTATGCCGGCGCGACCATTGCCCCCGAGACGTTGCGGATCGTCGTGCTGCGCGATGCCGCCGGCCGGCCGCGCATCCTGATGCCGCTGGTCGTCGCCCGCACGCGCGGCGTCACGATCGCCCGGGGCCTGGGCGACGACCACGCCAACTATCACCTGCCGCTGTTCGCGGCCCGCGACGCGGCCGCCGTGCCGGCCGAGGACGTGATCGCGGCGCTCTGCCAGATCGGGCGCGCCTCCGGCATCGACCTCTACGCGCTCGGTCATCAGCCCCGCACGTGGGACGGCGCGGTCAACCCGGTGGCGATCCGCGGCGAAGCGTTTCCGAGCGACGGCTACGGCATGATGCTCGGACCCGACCCGGAATCGACCCTCAAGCGCGCCTTCAGCGCCGACGCGCGCAAGAAGCTTCGCTCGAAGGAGAAGCGCCTCGTCGAGACGCATGGGGCGGTCGCCTATCGGAAGGCTGCGGACCGCGCCGAGGCCGAACGGTACCTCGCCGCCTTCTACGCGCAGAAGGCGGCGCGCTTTGCCGCGATGGGCATCGACGACCCCTATGCCGATCCGGCGATCCGCGCCTTCCTGGCCGCCGCCACCGACGG
>CAZZZJ010000104.1:3141-9089 GCA_964658355.1 Beijerinckiaceae bacterium | reverse complement strand
CGCGACCTCATCGTCTTCGCGGCCTTCGGCACGGTGCTCGGCACCCTCGTGGTCCAGGGCCTGACCCTGAACCCGCTGCTGGCGCGGCTCGGCCTGGAGGACGACGACCCGGTCGGCCGCGAGGCGGGGCGTGCCCGGGCGGAGGCCTACCGGGCGGCGCTCGAAAGCCTCGATGTGGTCGACGACGCGCCCGGCACCGAGGCCTTGCGCGAGGAGTTCCGCGGCGCCCTCGCCGAAGCCGAGGACCACGACGAGGGCCGCGCCCCGGAATCGCTGCCCGCGGACGGCCTGCGCCGCCGTGCCATCACCGCCGCGCGCGACACGGTCATGCGCCTGCGCCGCGAGGGCGCGATCGGCGACGACGCCTACTTCGTGCTGGAGGAGGAGTTCGACTGGGCGGAGCTCAACGCGACGCCGAAGTCGGAGACGTGATCACCGGAATCTGAGCGATCCTGTCTCCACGGGAGCGATCCGGATGATAACCCCGGCCCATGCGAGACAAATCAAAACCCATGCATTAATTATTGTAAGTTGCAAAAATTCGAACACGAATAAGCATGAGTATTTAATCCAAAAATATAATTTCATATTGATTATTGATGATCTGGAATTCCATCGCGCCGCGGATAGGATCGACTGATCGATCGAATCAATTGCGGATTGCGGCGGATGATCTTGTCCAAAGGCTCCTCGGGCGATGCTGTCCGTGCCCTGCAGGAGATGCTGAATTTCCTGCATTATCAGGGGCGGCGGAGTTCCGCCACTTCGGCCGCGTACGGCCTGCTTGAAGTGGACTCGGTATTCGGAGCGAATACGGAGGATGCTGTCCTGATGTTTCAGGAGGACGTCGGCCTATACACCGACGGTCGCGTCGGGCCGATCACGTTGGCGGCGCTCGAAAAGTTCTATGGAACGAAGCAGATCGAATTGACGGCGCCGACGCTGGTTGCCGGTGACGGACATTATGAGGTCGTGTCGGGTCCGGCGGACGTCTACGGCGAGGGATATGGCCGGGTTCGGCTGCGAAGCGATGTCATGGCGGCCTTCCGAAGCGTCTCCGACGAGGTTCATCGACAGGGCGGCCTGCTGACGTCCTCGGGCGGCATCCGAGCCTTGTCCGCGGACGTCAGCGCGAACCGCAGCGCAACCTCTCTCCACTATTCGGGGCGGGCGCACGATCTCTACATCTGGGGCGGCATGACAGACCCCGATCGCGATCCCTACGTCGTGCAGCGGCTCGGCGATCGCCGGTATCGGGTCTACGCGCGGTGCCGTGCGACGCGGGCCGCCGAAGGATCGCTGCCTGCGAGCACGACGATCGATCAGATCGTCACCTATCAGAGCCGCACGAAAGGTATCAGCGTCACCGACCATTTCGTCGATCTGACGGCGCTCTTCGAATCGAACGGCTTCAGGCCGATCCGCGCTCGACAAGGATTCGAACCCGGGAAGAGTGGTCCGCTCGGTGCCGAATGGTGGCATTTCCAGTGGGAAGCCGGTCTGATCGCCGGCGTGTCCACCTTCGGAAGCGAATTGCGCAAGATCTATTCCGAGGCGACGCTCAAATCCAGCGCGCCCTGGAAGTATCGCGATTACGTCTGGCAGAAGGAGTGGTTCTGAACGCTGAGGCGCCTGCACGACGCGCTGTTCCTCAGCCCCCCACCCGCGCCTCGATCGCGTCCCACACGTTCACCGCCAGATCCGGCCCGCCGAGCCGCCGGATCGCGCGCAAGCCGGTGGGGGAGGTGACGTTGATCTCGGTGAGGTGCCCGTCGATCACGTCGATGCCGACGAGGACGAGGCCGCGGCGGCGCAGCTCCGGCCCGATCGTGGCGCAGATCTCCCGTTCCCGCTCCGTGAGGTCCGAGGGCTTGGCCGCGCCGCCGCGAACCATGTTGGAGCGGATGTCGTTGAGCGCCGGCACGCGGTTGATCGCGCCCATCGGCTCGCCGTCGACGAGGATGATGCGCTTGTCGCCCTCGGTGATCTTCTCCAGGAAGCGCTGCACCACCCATTGCTCGCGGAAGGTGACGGAGAACAGGTCGAACATCGAGCCGAAGTTCGGGTCGGTCTCGGAGACGCGGAAGACGGCGGCGCCGCCGTGGCCGTGCAGCGGCTTCATCGCCACCGTGCCGTGCTCGCGCCTGAATTCCTCGATCTCCGCCTTGTCGCGGGTTATCAGCGTCGGCGGCATCAGCTCGGGGAAGTCGAGGACGAAGAGTTTCTCGGGCGCGTTGCGCACCTCGGCGGGGTTGTTCACCACCAGCGTGTGCGGGTGGATCTTCTCCAGCATGTGGGTCGCGGTGATGTAGGCCATGTCGAAGGGCGGGTCCTGGCGCATCAGCACCACGTCCGCCTCCGACAGGTCGATCCGCTCGGATTCGCCCAGCGTCGCGTGCGCGCCCTCGACGTCCTGCACGGTCAGCGGCTGGACGCGCGCCGTGACGCGGCGGCCCTGCATCGAGAGCTTGTCGGGGGTGTAGTAGATCAGCCGATGACCGCGCGCCTGCGCTTCGAGCAGCAGGGCGAAGGTGGTGTCGCCGGCGATGCGGATCGCCTGGATCGGGTCCATCTGGACCGCAACGGTCAAAGCCATGTCGTCGGGCTCCACTCATGACGTGGCCGACTGTTTCCCGGGAATCCCATGCCCCGAAAAAAGTCGGCCGCTCGTCGTCCACCACCGTCGCGTCGGGCCGGAACCGGCTCGCGAGCCGCCCGCGCCCGATTCGATCAATCTTCCGGCATCGACTTGCCGCCGGTGCGCTTGTCGTAGTCGCCGATCGCGTTGCGGCACTCGGGCGAAAGGCGCTTGCGGTTGCGCGTCATGCAGGTCTCGGCCGCCGGGCTGTTCGGATCGACGCCGGCGCAGAGGCGGAAATAGTCGTTGGCGCAGCCGAGCTGAAGGCCCTGGTCGTCGCGCTGGGCCTGAGCCGGGCTGCCGGCGAGGGCGAGCAGGGCGAGCGGGAGGCCTGCCAGCGCCACGGGGCGGATCATCCGGGGCAGCAGCGCGCCACGGGCGTGTCGAAACGTGTCCAGTCGCATCCAGCGTGTCCTTGCAAGTCGGTCGCGGAATCCCGGGCGGCGGGTCCGCGAGGGGCCGCATCCGCGAATGGCCCGGCATATCGGGCCCGGCCGTCGCTAGGCAAGCGTCGGGACCGTGCGACGGTTCCGCTTCCGCCCCGTCGCGACCGCAGCGCACCATCGGCGCGGGCGCGCCGGCCGGGACGAGACCATCGCCTTCGGAAGCCGGAGGACCCGTTCGGCGGACCGGTCGTCATGAAGAAGAGCCCCGCTCGGGTCGCGAGCAGGGCTCAGTCGTTGGGAGGAAACGCCCGCCATGGGCGGAGATCGACGTGCAAGCCGTGGGCCAAGCCAACGGCACGGGTCGAACGCACGGCGCAGGTCGAGGGCCGACGCCCTTCTAAGCCGTCGCCCGAGCATCGCCCACCGAGCGACACGCCCGGGCAACAGCCGGGAAACGTTCCGTTAACCATGCCGTGCTGATCTGCCGCCCATCGACACGCCGTCGCCCTTGCCGTCGCCCCGCTCCGGGGCCCGGGCGCGATGCCCGGATAAGCCGACAGGTGCCTGCCATGACCGTCTCCCGACCCGCCACCCTCCGTTCCGACCCGCCGGTCGAAGGCGTCGCGCCCCGCGCGCCGAGCGCCCGCGTTCTGCCGTTCGCGGCCTCCACCCGGCCGCGCCGGCGGCCCGAAGCCGGCGAAAGCCGCGGCGAGATCCTGCTGTTCCTCGGCGTGCGCTACGAGCGCCTCGCCTCCTAGAATCGTCCGCGCCATCCCATCCCGTCGACACCCGAGCGAGGCGGTCCATGCCGAGTCAGGCCCGGCGCGTGCCGGCTCCGATCGCGTCCGCCAGGGGCGTCCGGCGCTTCGCGGCCCCGATCGCGACGGTCGCGCTCACCGCCGCCTTCTTCACCGCGCTGCTCACCGCCTGCGCCCAGGAAGGCGATTTCGGCCGCCCCAAGGCCGGCGCCTGGAACAGTCTCGTCGAGACCACGGGGACGCTGGCGGCGCGCGAGCGCGGCGAGCCGGCCTCCGCCTTCCCGCTGACCGACGACGAGCAGACGTTGCGCGCGCGCGCCTGGCGCTTCCTGATGCCGGCGGCGCCCGAGGCCGCGTTCCGGGACGTGATCGCCAACCTCACCCGCGCCCGCGTGCTGCCGCCCTCCTGGCGGCCGGGGGACGTCGCCGCCTACCATGACGGGCTGGTCGCCGAGGCCGCCCGCTCGCCGGTCTCGCGCTACCGGCGGCTGTCGGAGGACGCGACCGCCGATGCTCGGCTGATCCCGCCCTTCGCCGCCATCGCCGCGCGGGTGATCGACGCCGATGCCTTGCGCCTGCGCAGCCTCCCCTTCGCCAAGGCGCTCGACGATGTCGACGTGCGCAACGCCGCGATGCGGGTGGCCGAGAACCGCTGCCTGATCGCCTGGGTCCGGCTGGAGACGGCCGAGCGCACCGCGCGCTACCGCTACGCGCTCGAGCACCTCGTCATCGAGGTTCCCGGTCCCGAGGCTGCGGGCGCGGAGCGCACGATCGCGATGCTCGCCGCCCGCCGTCCGCTGCTCGATCCGCTGCTGCCCCCGGAGGCCGCCTTCCGCTGCGGCCTCGTGCCGGGCGAGGACATGGCCGCCGCGTCGATGCCGGTGCGGCCGCTGGTGGTGAAGGATTGAACGGCGAAGATTTGCCGGTCCGCGGCAGGTGCCGGCATCCGCGGCCGATTGTTTCGTTGTAAGACCGTTTCGTCCGCTATAAAGAACGCCTCGACGAGTGTGGGATCGGACCGCGAATCGACCCCTGCGCAGAGGACACAGCGATGACGGAACCGAAAGCAGCACGCACGATCGCCGCGACCAACGGCGTGGCCGAGGACACCTCGTACGGCGCCGTCATCGCCCCGATCCACCTCTCGACGACCTACAAGTTCCCGGCCTTCGAGAAGGCGGGGCCCTACGACTACTCGCGCCTCGGCAACCCGACGCGCGACCAGCTCGCGGACACCATCGCCAAGCTCGAGGGCGGCGCCCGCGCGGTGATGGTGTCGAGCGGCATGGCGGCCCTCGACCTGGCCCTCTCCAGCCTGCGGCCCGGAGACCTCCTGGTCGCCCCGCACGATTGTTATGGCGGAACGCACCGCCTGCTCAGCATGCGCAGCGCGCGCGGACACTACGCGGTGGCCTTCGTCGACCAGAACGACGATGCGGCGCTGGCGGCGGCCTTCGCGCGAAAGCCCAAGGTCGTCCTCGTCGAGACGCCGAGCAACCCGCTGATGCGCGTGGTGGACATCCGCCGCGTGACGGCGCTCGCCAAGGCGGTCGGCGCGCTCTCGGTGGTCGACAACACCTTCCTGTCGCCGGCCCTCCAGCAGCCCATCGCCCTCGGCGCGGATCTGGTGGTCCATTCGACGACCAAGTTCCTCAACGGCCATTCCGACGTGATCGGCGGCGCGGTGGTCGCGGCCGACGCATCGATCGGCGAGGAACTCGCCGCCTGGGCCAACACGATCGGCGTGACGGGGTCGCCCTTCGACGCCTACCTCACGCTGCGGGGCGTGCGCACGCTGTTCGTTCGGATCGAGCACCAGCAGAAGACCGCCGGGCGGCTCGCGGATTTCCTCGTCGCGCACCCGGCCGTCGCCAACGTCTACTATCCCGGCCTCGCGAGCCATCCGGGCCATGCCCTCGCCAAGGCGCAGCAGAGCGGTTTCGGCGGCATGCTGAGCTTCGAGCTCGCCGGCGGGCGCGAGGCGGTCCGCGCCGTCGTGGCGGCGTTGCGGGTCTTCACGCTGGCCGAGTCGCTCGGCGGGGTCGAGAGCCTGGTCTCGCACGCCGAGACCATGACGCATGCGGCGATGGACCCCGAGGCCCGCGCCACGGCCGGCATCACCGACGGGCTGCTGCGGCTGTCGATCGGCCTGGAGGCGGAGGACGA
>CAZZZJ010000104.1:0-3041 GCA_964658355.1 Beijerinckiaceae bacterium | reverse complement strand
TCCGCGGTCTTCGTCACGAAGCCGTTGTCGACCATGCGCGCGACGAGCTCCGCCGCGGTCTGCGGCGCGATCAGCAGCTGCTCGGCCACGAAGCCGACGCTGGGCGGCCCGTCATGGCCGGCGATCGCCAGCAGGGCCTGATGCTGCTGGGCGGGCAGCCCGACCTTGCCGGCCGCCGCCTCGCTGAAGGCGAGGAACCGGCGCAGCTCCAGGCGGAACCGCGCGATCGCGGTATAGGCCTCGCGCGCGAGGACGGAGCCTGCGTCGGATTCCATCGGCCATCTCCAGACAAGGGTTTAATATATCGGAATACGACATATATCCGGTGGTACCCCATCCTACAGGAGGTCAGGCCGCATGCGCGTCACGAAGGCAGAAACGACCGCGAGGCGTCGCGTCCTGGGCGATTTCCGTGCCGACCGCCGCCTCGTCGCGCTCTGCGCCATGGCGGTGGTGGTCGGCCTCGGCGGAACGGTGGCGGCGTGGGGACTGCTCGCCCTCATCGCCTTCGTGACGAACCTGATCTGGTTCGGCCGCATCGACACGGCGGCCACCTCGCTGGCAGGGGCGACGCCCTCGCTCTGGATGGTCTGCGTCCCGCCGCTGGGCGGCCTCGTCATCGGCCTGATGGCGCGGTTCGGCTCCGAGAAGATCCGCGGCCACGGCATCCCCGAGGCGATCGAGGCGATCCTGATCGGCGGGAGCCGGATGTCGCCGAAGGTCGCCGTGCTGAAACCGGTCTCGTCCGCGATCTCCATCGGCACGGGCGGACCGTTCGGCGCCGAGGGGCCGATCATCATGACCGGCGGGGCCATCGGCTCGCTGTTCGCGCAGTTCTTCCACCTGAGCGCCGCGGAGCGGAAGACGCTGCTCGTCGCCGGCGCGGCGGCCGGCATGACGGCGATCTTCGGGACGCCGGTCGCGGCGGTGCTGCTCGCGGTGGAGCTGCTGCTGTTCGAGTGGCGCCCGCGCAGCTTCATTCCCGTGGTCGCCGCCGCCGTCACCGCCACGATGCTGCGGCCGAGCCTGTTCGGGTCCGGTCCGCTGTTCCCCTTCGCCGCCGATCCCGTGCTCCCCTGGTGGGGTCTCGCCGCCTGCATCGGCGTCGGACTCGTCGCGGGCCTGCTGTCGGGCGCGCTGACGACGCTGCTCTACGGCATCGAAGACGCCTTCGAGCGCCTGCCGATCCACTGGATGTGGTGGCCGGCGCTCGGCGGCCTCGCCGTGGGGCTCGGCGGCCTGATCGAGCCGCGCGCGCTCGGTGTCGGCTACGACGTCATCGCCGACCTGCTCGGCGGACACATGGTGCTCGGGGCCGTGCTGCTGATCCTGGCCGTCAAGGCCGCGATCTGGCTCGTCGCGCTCGCGTCGGGCACCTCGGGCGGCGTGCTCGCGCCGCTCCTGATCCTCGGCGGGGCGATGGGCTGGCTGATAGGGGCGGTCCTCCCGGGCGAACCGGGGTTCTGGGCGCTGCTCGGCATGGCGGCGATGCTCGGCGGCACCATGCGCGCCCCGCTCACCGGGACGCTGTTCGCCGTCGAGCTCACGGGCGACGTCCATGCGCTTCCCGCCCTGCTGGCCGCCTCCGCCGCGGCCTACGGCGTGACGGTGCTGCTGCTCAAGCGCTCGATCCTGACGGAGAAGATCGCGCGGCGCGGGCAGCACATCACGCGCGAATACGGGATCGACCCGTACGAGTTCACGCGGGTCGCCGAAGTCATGGTCGAGGCGGTCGACACGCTGCCCGCCGGGATGTCGATCGCCGACGCGGTGGCGGCCATCGAGGCGGGACCGCACCAGGCCTATCCGGTGGTGGACGCGGCGAACCGTCCCGTCGGCCTGGTGACGCGCGCGGACGCGCTGCTGTGGCGGACCGAGGGCGGACAGGGCGCCGCGGTGCTCGGCGAGCGGATCTCGGACGCCTCGCCCGCCATCGTCCATCCCGGCGACGTGACGGCGCATGCGGTCGACGTGATGCTGAAGACGGGCCGGGGACGCCTGCCGATCACGGATGCGCAGAGCGGCGCGCTGGTCGGGCTCGTCACGCGCAAGGACCTGCTGCAGGTCCACGCCGCCTTCAACCGGTCCGAGGCGGAGCGCCGGGTCTACTTCGCGCGGCGGAATTCCGCGACGACGCACGCGGGGTGACCGCCGCCGTCGCGGTCAGCCGTTCGGCTTGGGCCGGCTCGCGGGCGGCGGGTTCGCCGGCGCCGGCGCCGGGTCGGGCTCGTCGGGGCTGTCGGTGGTGCAGGAGACCGCCTGCACCGCGTCGTTGGCCGCTTGCCGCTGGCTCGGCAGGGCGGCGATGACGCGGACCACGACGAAGCCCTGCTCGCTCGGGGCGACGATGCGCACGTCGCGGCTCGGCTCGTTCTCGTCGTCGCTGGCCAAGGCCGCGTCGTACTGCGCCCGGGTCAGCACCACGAGATCGAGGGCGCCCCGCACCGCCGCCTGGTCGGTGACCGCGTAGAACGCGCCCTTCCGGCCGTGGACGGCCAGCGACAGCATCATGGCGCCGGTGCGGGCCGAGACCCGCATCGGACCGTCCTCCAGGTCGTAGGCGCAGACGCCGACCGCCACCGACGGATCGGGGATCGGCAGCCAGGCCTCCGCCGGAGCGGGCTCGCCGTGGGTCGCGAGCGTATAGACCCGCTGCGGGTGCTCCAGGCTCTCGCTGGAGCGGGCGCGGGTGAGAGCGTCGGTCTCGGACAGGACCGGGATCGCGAACACCGTCGCCACGTGGACGATCCCGGCCAGAGCCAGCCCGCAGGCGGTGGCGTAGAGGACGCGCAGGTTCACGATGCGCATCCCGTCCGGACGATCGCCGGCACCGCGTCGCGGTCGAGCGTCCCGGCGCTGGCCGCCACGGGGGTGTCGTAGAGGCGAAGCGCCAGCCGGATCGGGCCGCTGGCGCGCGGGCTCGGCAGCCAGTTGCCGCCCTCGACCTCGGGACCGATGAGGATCGCGAAGCGCCCGTCGGCGCCCCGGAGGATCTCGGTGGAGGTGAAGCCCTCGCGCAAGGCCGGGCGGCCCGGCTCAGG
>CAZZZJ010000103.1:4656-9096 GCA_964658355.1 Beijerinckiaceae bacterium | reverse complement strand
CGTTCGCAAACGCCGGCGCAGCAACCGAAAGGCTGGCGCCGAGGGCGAGTAGATGGATTTTCATCCGGCCCGTTTGGTCCACCGACCACGCGCCGACAACTGCTATGCCCAGGCGGAGGCCGCGATCTGTCGGCGCACCCCAGTGGCGTCGGAGCCCGGTCAAGCCTCCAACGGAAACGGCGTCGGCTGCCAATAGGGTTCAAGCGGGCTGCCGGCGATGTGCTCCGCTTCGACGAGATGCAGCACTCTAGCGACGGCCGCGCGATCGTTTGCGACGAGCGCGTCGCCGAGTTCCAGGAAACGATCCGGCCCTCGATCACGCTGGGGCCCGGACAGCGCCGCCTCGTGACGCGGTCGAACGATCTCCCAATTCGTGCGTGCGGAGTCGAGGTCGCCGAACGCCGCGTCGACGGCGAGCCGCCAATGGGGACCCATGCAGAATTCTGCCATCCGGTGGTTCCGGATGATGGTCGCGCAGGCTTCGAGCGTATCAAGCGACCGCAGCAACGGAAGCGCAACGGTCTCGACCTGCCCGATGAAATCGTCTGCCATCCCGGGGTAGGACCATTGCCAGAACCCGTGTCCTCCGACGCCCTTGGTCGGCCAGACCGGCTGATCGCACCACCCAAGCGTGCGGACCCACGAGACTTGCGGAATAAATTGCTCGAAGAGCCGCCATTCGACTTGGAAGCCATCGGCAGAGGAGCTTCGTCGAATACCGATCACTCGCGCCACGTGATGAACCGGCACGAGGCACAGAAACGTAGGAGACAAAAAGACCAGATCCCGATGCCGCTCGAGGAGTGGCCTCACGAGCGCTTTGACCTGGCGTGTCGTGGTCATCAATGCGGTCTAACTTGGATCAAAATGATACGGAAAACCTCACCGAAGCGGCGACCAACGATTTCCGCCAGATCGGTCGCCCGCCGCAGATCCAGGCCCCTGACTCCGGTCTTATGATCGTACACGCAGACAGTTCCATTGCCTACATATTCGAGTACATCTAGACGAACAGTGTTTGCTTGCCCGTAAAAAGCATCGGGATTACCATCGCGATCAAGTGTTAATTCAGCTCGTAGATTGGGATCATGGAGTGAATTGGTTTCATGTCGCCGGACGTCTCGAAGATCCGGCTTTCGCCGTCAGGCGCGGTGACGAAGTGCTGCTCGTCGAAGGGGCGCGGCTTTACGTGAATACGGATCGAGAGGACGCGGCTGCCGTCCTCCGTCTCGACGCTGCCGGTCGTCACAGGATCTTCCCGAGAGGCACCGCCGCCTCCGGGGATCCACTGGCCGCCTTCTGGCTGGCCCGCCGGGGCACGCGGCTGATCCGACCAGTCCTTGCGGGCGAGATGCCGTCCGAGGCGGATCAGCTTCGCATCCAGCGTCAGCCAGGCCAGGACTCCGCGCAGGTCCGCGAGTTCGCCCTCAAACGTCCGCTTCGCACGCATGGTCGACCCCCCGACAAATCCGTCGTCTCATTGGGGTATAATATAAATTCCTATTTGTCTGCTATTATTCCTATTTCATGATTCGTTGTGTACGACGCCGGGCTCGCCCGCGCACGAAAAAGCGCAGCCCCCTCGCGCGGAGACTGCGCTCGATCGAACGTCGATCCGGAACGGGAATAGAGGCCTCAGGCCGCCTTCCTGTCCCGCCCGATCAGCTTGCGGTTGATCAGGAGCTCGGCGATCTGCACCGTGTTCAGGGCCGCGCCCTTGCGCAGGTTGTCCGAGACGCACCAGAAGTTCAGGCCGTTCTCCACCGTCGCGTCCTCGCGGATGCGGGAGATGTAGGTGGCGTCCTCGCCCGCCGCCTCGTGCGGGGTCATGTAGCCGCCGTTCTCGCGCTTATCGATCACCAGGATGCCCGGCGCCGAGCGCAGGATGGCGGTCGCCTCCTCCGGGGAGATCGGCCGCTCGAACTCGACGTTGACGGCTTCCGCGTGACCGATGAACACCGGCACGCGCACGGCGGTGGCCGTGAGCTTGATCTTGGGGTCGAGCATCTTCTTGGTCTCGGCGACCAGCTTCCACTCTTCCTTGGTGTAACCGTCCTCCATGAACACGTCGATGTGCGGGATGACGTTGAAGGCGATGCGCTTGGTGAACTTCTCCTGCTTCACCTCGCCGGCCGTGAACACGGCCCGGGTCTGGTTGAACAGCTCGTCCATCGCGTCCTTGCCGGCGCCGGAGACCGACTGGTAGGTCGAGATCACCACGCGCTTGATCGTGGCTGCGTCGTGCAGGGGCTTCAGCGCCACCACGAGCTGGGCCGTCGAGCAGTTCGGGTTGGCGATGATGTTGCGCTTGGAGAAGCCGACCACCGCGTCGGCGTTCACCTCGGGCACGATCAGCGGCACGTCCGAATCGTAGCGGAAGGCCGACGAGTTATCGATCACCACGCAGCCCTGCGCGCCGATGCGGGGCGACCACTCCTTCGAGGTCTCGCCGCCGGCCGACATCAGGCAGATGTCGGTGTCGGAGAAGTCGTAGGTGTCGAGCGCTTTGACCTTGAGGATCTTGTCGCCGAAGGAGACCTCCTGGCCCTGGCTGCGGCGCGAGGCCAAAGCCACGACCTCGTCGGCGGGGAAGGCCCGCTCGGCGAGGATGTCCAGCATCTCGCGGCCCACGTTGCCCGTGGCGCCGACGATGGCGACCTTGTAACCCATCTCGTTGACTCCGCTTGCCGTGCAGCGATCCCGGCCTCCGCCGGCCGCATCGGGCCATGACCCGACGGCCCCGCGACGTCGCAAGGCGGGACCTTCGGAAGGCGGGAGCAAGGCGCCGGGGGGCGGCGCCTGTCAAGGGTGGCCCCGTCATGGCTCGCGCGCTGCCCCACGCCTCCGCGCGGTTTCCGCTCGCGGCAAGGTTCGATCGCGGCAAGGTTCGATTCACCGCGCCCCGAGAAAGTCGGAGGACCGATCCCGGGCGGAAACTCCGGGGGAGGGGATCCGGGCGGAGGATGCCGGCGCTCTCCCGAGGCGCCACCGGATCCGATGGACACAGACGAGACGTTTCCAGACCTCGCGTCGGCGGCGCCCGCGCCGCGGCGTTGGCGGCTGCTCGCCTTCACCGGCCGCGCGGTCGGCGCCGTCCTCGTCATCGGTGCGCTGAGCCTGTTGTCCGACGAGACGATCCGGACGTCTCCGCGCGAGCCGGCGCCCGCGTCCGTCACCACGACCGATCTCGGGATCGCCTTCGTCCCGGCCATGACGCCCGTCGCCCGCCCGGCCGTCGCGGTCGCCGGCGCCGGACGCTTGGGCCTCGACATGGCGGGCGAGCCCGTCCGGATCGAGCCTCCGCGCGTCCCGCGCGAGCAGACGCTGGACCGCGGCGACTTCTCGGCGATCGAGGAGACGCACCTGCGCCTCAGCCTGTTGCGGGACGCCCCCGGGCCGCCGCCCGGCCTGTTCGTGACCCTGGCCCGGAGGGCGGCGGAGGGGCCGAACCTGTCGGTGATCAAGACCGGCCTCCGGGGCCGGATCGCCACCAAGTTCGGCGCCGTCGAGACGCTCGAGGCGACGCTGTCGGGGGACCTGCGCCGGGTCTGCACCGGCTTCGTCACCCTGGAAGCCGGGCCGGTACGGATCGACGGCTGGCTCTGCGCCCCCCTCGGGCAGCCGCCGGAGCCGCGCGCGCTCGCCTGCACCCTCGACGCGCTGGTCCTCGACGAACGTGCCGACCCGGCCACCGCCGCGGTCTTCGCCGAGGCCGAGCGCCGGCGCGATCCCGGCTGCGACCCGGTTCGGACGCTGTCCGAGAAGGAGCCGGGGGGCCGCACCGGTTCGATCGCGCCGCGGCGGGCGCCGCCGTCGCGCAGAACGCCGCGTCCTTGAGTGCGCCCCTTGCGTGATTGGGGCAACAATGCGGCAAAACACGCAAGCTGAGCCGTTTTTCGGAACCACGGCCGCGCTCGGGCGTCTACGTCGCAACAGGCACCGGATTCTTAATCTCTCGGCGCCATACCAGACCCCGCATTCAAACAAGGTGCGTCATGCGCTCGATCAAGATCGCCCTGCTGGGCGCCCTCGCCGTCACCGGCCTCGGCTTCACCGCCCCGGTCCAGGCCCAGGACGGCTTTGCTCCGGGCTACCGCGTCAGCCGTCCGCTGCCGATCCGCATCCGCCCGCGCAGCTGGCTCGATGCCGGCAACGTCGTCGAGCCCGGCAACGGCTCGGTGAGCAACCCGGCCACCAACCCGGTCTTGATCGCGCAGTCGAACGCCCTGTCGCCGGTCTACGGCCGCAACGACGCCTACGGCATCCTGCCCGATCCGATCACTAACGGCCCGTTCATCGGCGCCCGGTCGAGCGCGATCCGCAACGTCGACTTCTCGGCGATCGACGCGATCGACCCGACCTCGTACGTCTCCCGGTATGGCAACCCCTACTAAGCCGACCGCAACCGGAACTCTCCGATTGGGGCGCGCAGCACAGGCT
>CAZZZJ010000103.1:0-4640 GCA_964658355.1 Beijerinckiaceae bacterium | reverse complement strand
CGCCCTTTTCCGTGGCCGTTCAGGCGGCGCGGGTACGAAGCTCGGCGGCGATCACGTCGGCCATGGCACGCGTTCCGATGATTGCGGCACCCTCGGTCGCGATGTCGGCGGTGCGGGCGCCGCCCGCCAGCGCCCCGGTGATCGCGCCGTCGACGAGGTCGGCCGCCTCGCCAAGGCCGAACGAGTAGCGCAGGCACATGGCGAGCGACCCGATCATCGCGATCGGGTTGGCCTTGTCCGCTCCCGCGATATCGGGGGCGGAGCCGTGCACCGGCTCGTAGAGCGCCTTGCGGGTGCCGCGCGCGTCGACCGAGCCGAGCGAGGCCGAGGGCAGCATCCCGAGGGAGCCGGTCAGCATCGCGGCGACGTCCGAGAGCACGTCGCCGAACAGGTTGTCGGTCACCAGCACGTCGAACTGCTTCGGGCGCCGCACCAGCTGCATCGCGCAATTGTCGGCGAGCACGTGCTCGAGCTCGATTCCCGCGTAGTGCCGCGCGTGGACCTCGGTCACGACCTCCTTCCACAGCACGCCGGACTTCATCACGTTGTGCTTCTCGGCCGACGCGACCCGGCCGGAGCGCTTGCCCGCCAGATCGAAGGCGACGTGGGCGATCCGCTCGATCTCGGCCGTGGTGTAGACCTGGGTGTCCACGGCTCGCTTCGAGCCGTCGGGCAGGGTGGTGATCTCCTTCGGCTCGCCGAAATAGACGCCGCCGGTGAGTTCGCGCACGATCATGATGTCGAGGCCCTCGACCAGTTCGCGCTTCAGCACCGAGGCGTCGGCCAGCGCCGGGTAGCAGATCGCCGGGCGCAGGTTGGCGAACAGGCCGAGATCCTTGCGCAGCCGCAGCAGGCCGGCCTCGGGGCGGATGTCGTAGGCCACGCCGTTCCATTTCGGTCCGCCGACCGCGCCGAGCAGGATCGCGTCGGCCGCATCCGCCTTGGCCAGCGTCGCGTCCGAGAGCGGCTTGCCGTGGGCGTCGATCGCCGAGCCGCCGACGAGGTCGGTCTCGGTCTCGAAGGTGGCGAGCCCGATCTCGGACAGGGCCTTCAGCACCGTCTCGACGCCGGCCATCACCTCGGGGCCGATCCCGTCGCCGGGCAGGAGCAAGAGCTTGTAGGTGGTCATGGACGTTCGCCTCGATCGGGGTGCGGGTCGCCGGAAGGGAAGGGGATCAGGCCTTGCGCGCCACCGTGAAGCGCGCCGCCTCGCGAAGCGTCTGCGCCCGGTCGCCCCAGCGCGCCACGGCCTCCTCGCAGACGCCGACCAAGCGGTCGCATTCGGCCCGCGCCCCGTCGAGGCCGAGGCGGTCGACCAGGGTCGCCTTGCCCGCATCCTTGTCCTTGCCGGTGGCCTTGCCCATCGCTTCCGGCGAGGCCTCGCGGTCCAGGATGTCGTCTGCGATCTGGAAGGCCTGGCCCAGCGCCAGGCCGTAGCGTAGGAGCGCGGCGCGCTCGTCCTTCGTCGCGCCGCCGACCATGGCGCCGGCCTCCACCGAGAAGGCGAGGATCGCGCCGGTCTTCATCGCCTGCATCCGCAGCGTGTCGTCCACGTCGAGGGAGACCGGGCCGAAGCGGCCTTCCGCGGTCAGGTCGAGGAGCTGGCCGCCGACCATGCCGCCGAGGCCGGAAGCGCGGGCGAGGCCGAGCACGAGGTCGGCGCGGATCGACGGGTCGGGCTGCCAGGTCGGGTCGGCGACGATCTCGAAGGCCAGAGTCTGCAGCGCATCGCCGACCAGGATCGCGGTGGCCTCGTCGTAGGCCTTGTGCACGGTGGGCTTGCCGCGGCGCATGTCGTCGTCGTCCATGGCCGGCATGTCGTCGTGGACCAGCGAGTAGCAGTGGACCAGCTCGACGCCGGCGCCGGCGGCGAGCGCCCCGGCCTCGGACCCGCCGAGCATCCGCGCGGTCTCGACCGCGAGGAACGGGCGCAGGCGCTTGCCGCCGCCGAGCACGGCGTGGCGCATCGCCTCCATCAGCCGGGGCGGGCGGGCGATCTCGCCGGGTCCGACCTCGGGCCCGAGGCGCTCGACCAGGAAGGTCTCGACCGTATCGGCGACGCGGGCGAGCTTGTGGGAAAACTCGGCGTCTGCGCCTTGCGCCTTGACCGGAGCGGGGGGAGCCTGCGTTGAGGTCATCGGAAAAGGGCCTTGGCGGGAGTGGGACGCGACACGGTGCGGGCGGACGATAGCAAAGCGGCGCCGGGTCGCGACGCGCAGAGTACCGAGGCGCGGGACCTGAGGCCGCTGGGGCGCCCGAGACCGCCGCCTCCGTCGCGGCGGATCCGGAAGCTCGTCGGGCGCATCCTGCTCGTCCCGGCGGTCGGGCTCGTCCTCATGCTCGCGCTGGCGCTGCTCTATAGCGCGGTGACGCCGCCCTCAACCCTGATGCTCGGGCGATGGTTGACGCTCCAGCCGGTGGCCCGCGAGGCGGTGCCGCTCTCGGCCATCGCGCCGGCCCTGGTCCAGGCGGTGCTCGCCTCCGAGGACCAGCGCTTCTGCCTCGACAACGGCGTCGACGTCGGGGCGCTGCGCGACGTGGTCGACGACGAGGACGGTCCGAGCCGCGGCGCCTCGACCATCGCCATGCAGACGGTGAAGAACGTCTTCCTCTGGCCCGGCCGCTCCTACGTCCGCAAGGGGCTGGAGATCCCGCTCGCCTTCCTGATGGACACGCTCTGGGGCAAGCGGCGGATGATGGAGATCTACCTCAACGTCGCCGAATGGGGCGACGGCATCTACGGGGCGCAGGCCGCCGCCCGGCACTGGTTCGGCAAGAACGCGCGCGACCTCAACCGCGGCGAGGCGGCTCTGCTCGCCGCCACCCTGCCGAACCCGATCCTGCGCAGCGCCGGCAGGCCCTCGCGCGGGGTGCGGGCGCTGGCGGTGCGGATCCAGGGCCGGATGGGGCAGGTCGAGGGACTGATGGGGTGCCTCAAGGGGTGAATTTTTGTCGGCGCGCCGGGTTCGCGACGCGTCCGGATGCGATAGGGAGCCCCATCACGCGGGAACGGACGACCATGTCGAGCGGCAGCACCGAGATCACCCTGGAGCGGATCGCCCTGATCCGCCGCCTCGTCGTCGGCTGGAATGCCGACGGGGCCGGCGCTCCGATGATCCACCCGGACGCTCCTTACGGCTCCACGGACCGGGACGGCGACATCGCCAACGTCACCGGCGACGACGAGGGGGCCGACGCGGAGCACCGGGCCGTCGGCGCGGCGCTGGCCGCCTTCGTCCGCCACGCGGTGCTCAAGCCCGGCCGCTACCAGTACCACAACCCTCTGGCCAAGCTCGATCCGGGCCGGGCCGGCGACGTGTTTCGCGATGCCGACGGCGCCACGCCCGAGCACATCACCTTCGACGTGACGCCCGAGCACCTCGCGCTGATCCCGCATCTCGCCGTGCGCTGGAGCGACGCCCTCGACGTGCCGTGCATCGATGCGGACGTGCCCTACGGCGCGACGCCGGTGCCGGAATCGGGGCTCCACCACGAGATGCAGCCGGCGCTGCAGATCTTCCTGCGCTACGCCGACATCGCGCCGGGCTTCTTCTGAGGTCCTGCATTCTTCTCGTGGAGGCGTCTCAATCCGGCAGGCGGGGCAGGGGCGTCCCGTCCGATGGGATGGCGTAGCGCGACGCGTTCAGCTCCATCGCCAGGAAGGTGTAGTAGCCGCTGATCGCCGTCAGATCGACGACGCCCGGCTTGCCGAATCGTGTTTCCGCCCGTGCCCATGTCGGGTCGGAGACGCGCTTGTTGTGCTGCAACTCCGCCGTGAAGTCGTAGACGATCGCCTCGTCGTCGCTCATGGCGTCGGGGCGCCGCCCGTCGCGGATCGCGGCGATGATCTCGGGCTTGATCCCGACCTTCGCCGCGATCGGCGCATGGACGTACCACTCGTAGTCCTGCGACCAGTTCCTCGAAACGACGAGGATCACCAGCTCCGACAGCGTCGTGCCGATCTTCGGCCGGAACCTGAGGTAGTCGCCCATCGTCCGGGCGAGGGTCATCACCTCGGGCGAGTAGAGCAGGGGCTCGAACGGTCCGAAGACCGGCTTCTTGCGGGCGGCCTCGAACGATTCGGCGGCCTGCTTCTGCTCCGCGTCGTATCGATCCGGCGGGATCGGCGGCAGGCGATCCTGCGCGGCCGCGACGTTGGACACGACCGGCAGCAACGCGAACAGAAAACGGCGCTTCATGATTTCGCTCCCACGTTTGGAAGCGAGTGTTGAGCTGCGTCCGGCCGGATGACCAGCCGCGGCGACCGGGAACCCGAGACAAACCCGGACCGACGGGGCGCGCCGGTCCGCGACGCTCGATTCCCGGTCCGTCAGGCGTCGCGCTTCTTCCGCTGCGCCAGGGTCCGCAGCCGGAGTGCGTTGAGCTTAATGAAGCCCGCCGCGTCCCGGTGGTCGTAGGCGACGGCGCCTTCCTCGAAGGTGACGAGGTCCTGGTCGTACAGGGAATGCGGGCTCGTCCGGCCGATCACGTGGACGCCGCCCTTGTAGAGCTTGAGCCGGACCTCGCCCGTGACCTTCTCCTGGCTCTTGTCGATCAGCGCCTGCAGCATCTCGCGCTCGGGCGAGAACCAGAAGCCGTTGTAGATCAGCTCCGCGTATTGCGGCATGATCTGGTCCTTG
>CAZZZJ010000102.1:5576-9224 GCA_964658355.1 Beijerinckiaceae bacterium | reverse complement strand
GCAGCTTGATCATCGACAGCGCGAAATCGAGCCCGTAGCCCTCCGCCTTGAGCGTAACCGCCTTGTTGAGCGCGAAGCTCGGCTTGTATTGCGGCGCATTCTCCGAAAGCAACCAGCCGTTGTTTCCGATCGGGATGAAGACTCCGACGTTCATCTCTGCGGCGGATTCGTTCATCGACACCCTCTCGGAACGCAACCGGACCCGCGCGCAGCAGATCTCGGCGGCAGAACAGTAATGGCTGCGATCGATCCGTCAAATCGCGAGCGGCGCCCTGCACAAAATCTCCGCGCCTTGCCCAAGCGATGCGCGCCGGCCGCCCAGCCCGGAAGCGATACGCCGTTCCGATCGCGAGCCGGGCCCGGGTCGCGGGCGCCATCCGCGATCTGCTAGACCGGGCCTCACGAGCCCTCCGCGATGGACGACGCGATGCGCGAGACGCCTGCCCCGAACGTCGGCACCCTGCGCCCAACCTATCCGCGCCACGTCGCGATCCCCACGCGCTGGGCCGACAACGACGTCTACGGGCACGTCAACAACGTGGTCTACTACGCGTTCTTCGACACCGCCGTGAACGGCTTGCTGGTCGAGGCCGGCGTGCTCGACATCGCGCGATCCCCGGTGATCGGCCTCGTGGTCGAGACCGGGTGCCGCTACCACGCGCCGCTCGCCTTCCCCGACGTCGTCACCGCGGGCGTCCGCGTCGCACGGATCGGCCGGTCGAGCGTGCGCTACGAGATCGGCCTGTTCCGCGCGGATGCGGTCGAGGCCGCGGCGGACGGCTTCTTCGTCCACGTCTACGTCGACCGGATCACCCGCAGGCCGGTGGCGTTGCCGGAGCCGTTGCGGGGCGTTCTGGAAGGCTGGACGGTCGCGGCGGAACCGTCTCCGCCGTGACACCTCCGCCCCCCCTTGCTATGGCGCGGGGATGAGGCACCGGGCCCGCGTCCGGCACCGGTGCAAGCGGATTTATGACGACCATGAACATCTTCGCCCTGTTCGAGGCGCGCGTGCGCGAGGCCGTCGCGGCGCTCATCTGCGGCGGCACGCTCCCCGAGGGTCTCGACCTCGCCCGCGTCGTCGTCGAGCCGCCGCGCGATCCGAGCCACGGCGATCTCGCGACCAACGCCGCCCTGGTGCTCGCCAAGGAGGCCAGGATCAATCCGAAGGCGCTGGGCGAGGCGCTGGCCGCCGAGCTGCGCAGCGATCCGCGGGTGGTCGAGGCCGGCGTCGCCGGCCCCGGCTTCATCAACCTGCGCCTCGCGCCGTCGATGTTCCACGCGGTGCTGCACGGCGTGCTGACCGATCCCGCCGGGTTCGGGCGCGGCCGCATGGCGGGCGGCCCGGTCAACATCGAGTACGTCTCCGCCAACCCGACCGGCCCGATGCATGTCGGGCACGGCCGCGGTGCGGTGTTCGGCGATGCGCTGGCGAACCTGCTCGTCGCCGCCGGCCGACAGGTGACCCGCGAATACTACATCAACGACGCCGGCGCGCAGGTGGACGTGCTCGCCCGCTCCGCCTACCTGCGCTACCGCGAGGCGCTCGGCGAAGCGGTCGGCGCGATCCCCGAGGGGCTCTATCCCGGCGACTACCTCGTGCCGGTGGGACAGGCGCTGGCCGAGACCCACGGCCGCGCGCTTCTCGAGCTGCCGGAAGCCGAATGGCTCCCGGTGGTGCGCGAGACCGCGATCGCCAAGATGATGGCGATGATCCGCGAGGATCTGGCCGCCATCGGCATCCACCACGACGTGTTCTTCTCCGAACGCACTTTGCAGGGGGAGGGCGGCGGCGCGGTCGCGGAGCTGCTCGCGGAGCTGCGCCAGAAGGGTCTCGTCTACGAGGGCCGCCTGCCGCCGCCCAAGGGGCAGGTGCCGGAGGATTGGGAGGACCGCGAGCAGACCCTGTTCCGGACGCGCGATTTCGGGGACGACACCGACCGGCCGCTGCTGAAGTCCGACGGCTCCTACACCTACTTCGCCTCCGACATCGCCTACCACCGGGCCAAGTACCTCGCCGGCGCCACCGAGCTGATCGACGTGCTCGGCGCCGACCACGGCGGCTACGTCAAGCGCATGCAGGCGGCGGTGAGGGCCGTCACCGACGGGAAGGCCAGCCTCGACGTGAAGCTGTGCCAGTTGGTGCGGCTGTTGCGAGCGGGCGAACCCGTGAAGATGAGCAAGCGCTCCGGCGAGTTCGTGACCCTGCGCGAGGTCATCGACGAGGTCGGCCGCGACGCGATCCGCTTCATGATGCTCTACCGCAAGAACGACGCGACGCTCGACTTCGATCTGGCCAAGGTGGTCGAGCAGTCCAAGGACAATCCCGTCTTCTACGTCCAGTACGCCCACGCCCGCATCCGCTCGGTGCAGCGGCAGGCGCGCGAGGCCTTTCCGGACTTCGACCCCGCCGACGCGGCCGGCCTCGCGGACGCGGATTTCGCGCTGCTGTCGGATTCGGGCGAGATCGAGATGCTGCGGCTGATCGCGCAATACCCCCGGGTGCTGGAAGCGGCTGCCGCCGCCCACGAACCGCACCGGATCGCCTTCCACCTCTACGAAACCGCCAGCGCGCTCCATAGTTTCTGGAACAAGGGCAAAGACTTGCCGCAATTACGGTTTGTTAATCCAACCGACCGAAAGTCGACACGGGCGAGGCTGGCGCTGATCGAGGCGCTGCGAAGCGTCCTGGCATCCGGTCTCGCCGTCCTCGGCGTGAGCGCTCCGGACGCGATGCGGTGAGTGCGCCCCCGTAAAGTCGGCGTAGGATGAGGATGCTGCCATGACCAACGCTTCGCGCGCGCCTGTCGATTTCGACGCCTTCGCGCGCGATCTGCAGCAGCCTTCGCCCTCTCCGCGGGGCGCCGAGCCGGCCGCACAGAAGCCCGACCCGCTGGCGGAACTCGCCCGCATCGTGGGACAGGACGACCCCTTCCGCGCGCTGCTCGCCGCCCGCGACGACCGGCGCGACCCTTCGCCGGGCGCCCATCGCGGCCGCCTGGAGCCGAGTTTCGGCCAGGAGAGCGGCCAGCATGCGGGCGGTGAGCCTGCGGTCGGCCGTCACGCGGCGGACCCTGCCGAGCCGCAACGCAACACCCCGGCCGACGCCTTCGACCAATACCTCGCCTCCGTCGACCACGGTTCCGAGCAGCAGGCCGCCTACGACGAGGCACAGCCGTACCAGGACGGCTCCGATCCGGCCTACGACCAGCGCGGCCTGAAGCGGGTGAAGCCGCGCCGGCGCCTCGCCACGGTCGGCGCGGGCGTCGCCGTGCTCGTCGTCGCGGTGACCGGTGCCCTGACCTACAAGGGTCTGAGCCGCGGCGGCAGCGGCGGCGGCGTCCCGGTGATCCAGGCCGACACCTCGCCGATCAAGGTCGCGCCGAAGGTCGCCGACGGCGTCGAGATCCCGGATCAGAACCGCCAGATCTACGAGCCCAAGGTCAAGGACAGCCAGATCCGCATCGTCAACCGCGAGGAACAGCCCCTCGACGTGGCTCAGGCCGCCCGCGCGGCGCAGGGCCAGGAGCGATCCGCGCAGGATCGCGGCGAGGCGGCCAACGTCACGCCGGGCTCGGCCTCGTTCGACGCGTTCGGCCAGCCGCGCAAGGTCCGCACCGTCGTGGTGAAGCCGGACACGCCGCCCCCGGC
>CAZZZJ010000102.1:3331-5476 GCA_964658355.1 Beijerinckiaceae bacterium | reverse complement strand
GTCCAGCTCGGCGTCCGCACCAGCGCCAAGGAAGCCCAGACCGCGTTCCGCGAGATGCAGGGCAAGTACAGCCAGCTCGCGGGCAAGCCGGAGCTGATCCGGCAGGCCGAGGTCAACGGCAAGACGATCTTCCGGGTCCGAGTCGGGCCGCTCGCCAAGGCCGAGGCCACGAGCCTCTGCACCGCGCTCCAGGGCGCCGGCGGCCAGTGCTTCGTCGCCAAGAATTGAGCCGGCGAGAACCGAGCCGACAAGAACGGATCGCCCGACATCGACGGTCGCTCGGCGTCTCGCCTGAGTCGCCGACGCAACACCCGGCGCCGGATCGGCCGACGATCCGGCGGCCGTCGCGGTTTCGCCTTGCGGCAGGGGCCGGTCCTGTCGGACGCTGACCGGCAGATTCGACGTGGCCTCTCGTGCTTTCCATGACCCCTTCGATGCCCGCACCTCAACGACTCCGGGAAGACCGTCCCTGATGACCTCCCGTGCCCTGATCCTCGGCTGTTCCGGAAAGACGCTGTCGCCGGCGGAGACCGCCTTCTTCCGCGACGTGCGGCCCTGGGGCTTCATCCTGTTCAAGCGCAACATCGGCACGCCGGACGAGGTCCGGGCGCTGACCGCTTCGCTTCGCGCCACGGTCGGCCGGGACGACGCACCGATCCTGATCGACCAGGAAGGCGGCCGGGTGCAGCGCATGGGGCCGCCGCACTGGCCGGCCTACCCAGCCGGCGGGCGGTTCAGCCGCCTCGACGGCGCCGCCGCCGCGATGGCGCGGCTCGGCGCACGCCTGATGGCGCACGATCTCCACGAGGTCGGCATCAACGTCGATTGCGCGCCGGTTCTCGACGTGCCGGAGCCCGGTGCCCACGACATCATCGGCGACCGCGCCTACGCGACGACGCCGCGGCAGGTGGCCGAGATCGGCCGCGCAGTGGCGGAAGGGCTGATGGGCGGCGGCGTGCTGCCGGTGATGAAGCACATCCCCGGACACGGCCGCGCCGCCTGCGACAGCCATCACGGCCTGCCGGTGGTGGCCGCGAGCCTCGAATCCCTGACGGCGCAGGACTTCCAACCCTTCCGCGCGCTCGCCGACCTGCCGATGGCGATGAGCGCCCACGTGGTGTTCACGCAGATCGATCCCGACCGGCCCGCGACGCAGTCGCCGACCGTGATCGGCACGGTGATCCGCGGCGCGATCGGCTTCGACGGGCTGCTGATGACCGACGACCTGTCGATGCATGCCCTGACCGGCCCGTTCCGCTCGCGTGCGGAGAAGGCCTTCGCGGCCGGCATCGACGTGGCGCTGCACTGCAACGGCGATGCGGACGAGATGCGCGCCGTCGCGGAGGGCACGCCGTTGCTGGCGGGCGAAGCCCTTCGCCGCGCCGAGGCCGCGCTCGCCCGGCTCGGCGGAGCCCGCGACGGCCTCGACCTGCCGCTGGCCCGTGCGCAATTCGCCGCGGCCCTGGCGCAGGCCGCCTGACGGTTGCCGGTTTTCGCGGGGGTTTGCCGGGCCGAGGCGGGATTGACCGCTTGTGTTAACCCGGCGCGGTCCCTAGGTTCTGCCCGAATTCGAACCGCGGACACGTGCCGTCGCGGACACGTCTCACATGATGCGTGACCCGTGGCGCAGGAGGTTGCCATGGGCAGCATGAGTATCTGGCACTGGGTCGTCGTCGCCGTCATCGTGATGCTGCTGTTCGGCCGCGGCAAGGTCTCCGACCTGATGGGCGACGTCGCCAAAGGCATCAAGGCCTTCAAGAAGGGCATGGCCGAGGACGAGGCGCCGACGCAGGCGGCGAACCCGCCGGTGGTTCCGTCGGAGCCGGTCCGCACCATCCCGCATGCGGGCGAGACCAGTCCCGGCACCGCGATCCCTGCGAGCCACCTGCCGCAGGGCGAGCGCAAGCCCGTCTGAGGAGGCCCGGGCCCACGCCCTCGCGGCGCACGGCTCATTTCCCGAGGCCCGTCGGCGCCGTGGCGACGGGTCCGAGGCTTTAGGACCGTCGACGACATGCTGGACATGAGCTGGGGGGAGGTGATGCTGATCGGCGGCGTCGCCCTCATCGTCATCGGGCCGAAGGACCTACCGAAGGCGCTGCGCACCGTCGGCCAGATCACGCGCAAGGTCCGCCGCATGGCGGGCGA
>CAZZZJ010000102.1:0-3231 GCA_964658355.1 Beijerinckiaceae bacterium | reverse complement strand
CTGTACCGGAACGAGCGCAAGGCGTTCATGCCCTACCTCGTGGCCACGCCCGTCTTCTTCATCCTCGGCGCGCTGGTGGTGTTCTTCCTGGCGATGCCGCTGCTGATCCGGTTCTCGGTGTCGCTTCAGCAGGTCGGCGTCGCCGGCGAGCCGACGATCGCCCTGCTGCCGAAGGTCGACGAGTACCTCTCGCTGATCATGACGCTGATCTTCGCCTTCGGCATCGCCTTTCAGCTGCCGGTGATCCTGACGCTGCTCGGGCAGATCGGCATCATCGACGCCAAGTTCCTGCGCGAGAAGCGGCGCTACGCGATCGTCCTCGTGTTCGTCGCCGCCGCCGTGCTGACGCCGCCGGACGTGATCTCGCAGCTCTCCCTGGCCCTGCCGATGCTCCTGCTCTACGAAGCCTCGGTGTTCTCGGTGTCGCGCATGGAGACGCTGCGCGCCCGCCGCCGCGCCGCGGAAGGGCTCGACCCGTAGGATCGAGCTCCGCCGGCGACGATCCCGCCGGCTCGGAGACCGCAAGTCGGTCCGGGGACCGCATGTCCGCTCAGAGACCGGGTCCCTTCGCGGCGCCCAGGATCGGCCCTGGCCGGCCGCCCAGCGTACCCTGAACGACCACGACCCAGGCATCCGCCTCCGCGATGCGGGCTGCCGTGCGCGGCACCTCGAACCGCACCGCCTGTCCGGTCCAGGGACCGAGTCGCTGGAGGCCGCGCACCACGTTGACGTAGGTGGTCGTACGGCCTCGGTTCTCGCCGCCGCCGATCGCGACCGGGCGGCTGCGCAGGATCGGAACCAGCCAGACATCACCCTTGAGATCGGTTCTCGCACTCGGCTCGGCGCCGATGTCGATCACGATGCGGTCGTCACGCTCCTCGCCGCGGACCGGCACCGGCAGGCCGCCGCGGCCGCTCGATTCGCGCAGCAGCTTCTCCAGGGCGGACCGGTCGGAGCCGACGGTCGAGGCGGTGCCGTTGACCACGGCCTGCGGGGTGTACACCTGACGCGCGCCCTGAACGCCGGAATAGGCGTGCTGCCGCTCGCCGAACGGGCGCTGGGCCAGGGTGTCCTTCCAGCCGAGATAATCCCAGTAGGTGACCGGCAAGGTCAGCGCGAGAATGCCGGGCTGGCGGGCGAGGTCTCCGATCACCGGATCGGCCGAGCGGCAGGCCGCGCAGCCCTGGCTGGTGAACAGCTCGACCACCGCGCGCAACGGCTCGGCCGCCGCGCCGCCGCCCGGCATGAAAGCGGCGAGCGCCGCGAAGAGGACCCCGATCGGGGCGGACGCATGGGAACGGGCGCGGGTCGCCGTCATGGCCTTCAGGAGAGCGCACCCGACGCCGGCTGGGAAATCACGTTGGCTTGAGGCTCCCCGACCGGCGTCGCGCGCGATTTCGGCAGCATGTTCGGGCGCCAGCGCCGGTGCATCCAGAGCCACTGGCCGGGATTCTCGCGCACCCAGCCCTCGACGATTGCGGTCATCGCCTGCATCGCGCCGGCGACCTCGATCGCCCCGTCCGCGTCGCGGGGCAGGTCGAGCGGCGGCGTCAGTTCCAGCCGGAAGCGGCCGTTGGGCAGACGCACGACGCGCGAGCCGTGCACCGGGCAATCGTAGTGGCGGGCGAGCTTGGCGAGCAGCGGGTTGGCGAGGCAGGGGCGGCCGAAGAACGACACCACGACGCCGCGGGTGAAGTGCTGATCGATCAGTTGCCCGAGATGGCCGCCGCGCTCGACCACGCCCTGCATCGCGAAGGCGCCGCCCGGACCGGAGGCGGCCAGGCCTCCCATGGTCTTGCGCCGGACCTCTTGCACGAGGCGGGCGGCGGCCGGGTTGTTCGGCGCGCGGAACACGGCGGTGGTCTCCAGGTCGAACTTCGCCGCGCAGATCGCCGGCAGTTCCCAGTTCGCGAGGTGGGCCGAGAACACGAGGCCCGGCCGGCCGTCGTCGCGCAGAGCCAGGAAATGCTCCAGGCCCTCGACCTGCATCCGCTGCGTCGCGGGGTCGGCGGGATCGAAATCGAACAGCGTGTCGAGATGGGCGTACTCCGCGCCGGTCCGGCCGAGGTTGTCCCAGGCGGACCGGGCGATCGCCTGGATCTCCGGTTCGGAGCGCTCGGGAAAGGCGGCGCGCAGGTTGGCGATCGCGGTCCGATGCGAGGGCAGCCAGGGCCCGAGGCTGCGCAGGAAGGCGCCGCCGACATCGCCCGCGCGTTCGGCGCCGAGGGTGCGCGACAGCCAGAAGACCGCGCGGATCAACGGCAGCATGGCGTAGCCGGCCAGCCGCGGCAGGTTGCGCTTCAGGGTCAGGGCGAGACGCAGCAACGGGTCACTCTCGGATGCGAGGCGTCCCGTCGAGGCGGGGGCGGAGGGCGGCGGCGCGACATCGACGCCGTCCGGGATCGAGCCCGGCTTAGATCATTTTCCCGCGAGAGGGGAGGGCGTCAGAAGCTCACCAGGATCTTGCCGAAGACCTTGCGCGATTCGAGCCGTTCGAGCCCCTGCGCGAAGTCCGCGAGGGGATAGACCGTGTCGACGACGGGGCGGATGCCGTCTGCCATCTTGGCGAGCGACTGCGCGATGTTGGCGAGCCGGCAGCCGAACGAGCCGGTGATGCGGTATTGCTGCTGGAACAGCTGCATCAGGTTCATCGTGGTCGAGACGCCGGAGGTCGAGCCGCAGGTCACGAGCCGGCCGCCGCGCTTGAGGCAGAGCAGCGACCCGTTCCAGGTGTCGGGCCCGACATGCTCGAACACCACGTCCACGCCCTTCCGCTTGGTGAGCCGGCGGACCTCGCCCTCGAATCGCTCGGTGCGATAGTTGACGACGTGGTCGGCCCCGAGCGCGGCGGCCTTGGCGCCCTTCTCGTCGTCGCCCACCGTCGTATAGACGGTGCAGCCGATCGCCTTGGCCATGCGGATCGCCGCGGTGCCGATGCCGGAGCCGCCGGCATGGACCAGGATGCTCTCGCCGGGCTCGAGCTTGGCGTTGTCGAACAGCATGTGCTGCACGGTGCCGAAGGCGATGCCGGCGCAGGCCGCGTCGGTGAGGCTGACGGCGTCCGGCACCTTCACCACGAGCCGGGCCGGCATGTTCACGAACTCGCGGGCGAAGCCGTCGATGTGGAAGCCCATCACCCCGGCGACATCCTCACAGAGGTTGTCGCGCCCCTCGGTGCAGGCGCGGCACTTGCCGCAGGTCATGGCGCCGTAGAGCGCGACCTTGTCGCCG
>CAZZZJ010000101.1:5795-9238 GCA_964658355.1 Beijerinckiaceae bacterium | reverse complement strand
CGGTCCCTCGCGTCCGCCGCCGCCGCGCGGCCCCCGCTCGTCGGGGCCTCCCTGTGCCAGGAGGATCGTGCCGGAGACGCCGTCGCCGCGGGCCGAGGCCGGCACGGACAGGACGAGGCCGGGCAGCACCGTGCCGGTCAGGAGGAGCAGGCGGAGTGTCCGCATTCGGTCGGCCTCGAAGGAGCGTGGAAAGGCCGAACCGAACACCTCAGCGGCGGAATGGTTCCGGTTCCACGCCGGCGCCCGCCGAGGATCAGGGCGCCGGAGCCTTCGGGGCCTGCCGGTCGAGGGCGATGATCCGCACCGTGCGCTCGGCGGCGCCGGTCGTGGCCGGTTCGGCCGCGAGGTCGGGCGCGGTCTTCGGCGGCTCGGAGATCAGGCCCGAGCGCTCGGCGGCGTCGGCGGCCAGCACCGCGGCGGTCTTGTCGGCGCGGCCGACGAGGGTGAGGCGGACCTTCGGGCTCGGGCGCGACAGCGCCTCGGCCTGCCTCGGGGTGACGAAGATGTCGCCCTTGTGCCGCACCAGCATGCTCTCGGCCTTGGCCAGCGACTGCGCCCAGGTCTTGTCGGCGGGCTTGCAGGAGCAGTTCGGCACGAAGGCCTTGCGGAACTTGAAGGCGTTGGCGAGCGAGACGTAGGCCTTGCTGCCCTTCACCGTGGCGGCCTGCTTCAGCGCGTCGTCGCCGTGGGGCATCGAGTAGGCCACCGCCTCGGTGCCGGGGCAGAGGGCCTGACACATCTCGTCGGCGCCGCCGCGGCCCTCGGGCAGGTTGCGCATCGGGAAGTAGGCGCCGTCGCAGGTCCGCACGCAGATCACCTGCGCGCCGCCCCGCGCGTAGGACTCGCCGCTGGCCGGCTCGCCGCGCGCGGTCTCGGGGCAGGAGGACGCGATCAGGCCCTGCAGCTGGCGGCGGCGGCCGCCGTTGTCGTCGATCGCGGCGCCGCCATAGGTGGCGTTGAGCGCCCGGATGCGCTGCTCCACCGCACCGCATTGCGGGGGCCGCGTGTCGAAGAACAGGAAGGTGCCGCCCTCGCAGTTCAGGGTGCGATGATAGGCTTCCAGCCGCCCGATCTCGCCCTGGAGCGCCCGCACCACGCTGGCGCCGTTGCCGAGATTGGTGAGTTCCGAGCGGTAGCGCAGGCAGGCGGCGCTCGGCAGACGGGTCTGCGTCTGGACCGTCGTCGCCTCGGGCGCCTGCTCGGGGCTCTGAGCCTGCACGGCCGCGACCGTGCCGAGCCACAGCGCGAGGATCGCGAGCGGCCGACGGAGCGGGCGGAGAATGGGGCGCATCGACGGCATGGCTGAACGATCGGGGGTTCGGCGCAGGACGGACAGGGTGCAATACGGCCCGCCGCGTCGTGGGGATCGGCACCGGAAAACGAAGCACCGGTGCGCCGAAGTTTTTTAAACGCCCTCGCGCATCGACGACAGCCCTCCTACATGCGCGCGATGACACAAGCGGGGGAATGGCGGACGATGTTGCTTCGGGGTCTCACACGCGGCGCGTGCACCGGTCTGATCCTCTCCGCGCTGGCCGGGTTCGCGGGGCCCGCCGCGGCGCAGGAGCCGGACCGGATCTTCGACAAGTCCACGGTGTGGCGCCCGCTCACGCCCAACGACAAGCTCGTCGTCTACGGCGTCGACGACCCGCTCGTGAGCGGCGTCGCCTGCTGGTACACCCAGCCGGAGAAGGGCGGCATCAAGGGCACGCTCGGCCTTGCCGAGGACGTGTCCGACATCTCGCTCGCCTGCCGCCAGGTCGGGCCGGCGAAGTTCACGGGCAAGTTCGGCCAGGGCGAGGTCGTGTTCAGCGAGCGCCGGTCGCTGATCTTCAAGTCGATGCAGATCGTGCGCGGCTGCGATGCCAAGCGCAACACGCTGATCTACATGGTCTATTCCGACAAGGTGATCCAGGGTTCGCCCAAGAACTCCACCTCCGCCGTGCCGCTGATGCCCTGGGGCACCGAGCCGCCGCAGAAGTGCGGCGATTTCCTGAAGGGGTGACCCGGTCGTTTCCCTCCCCCCGCTTCGAGGGGGAGGGGGAAAACCCTCAATCCTGGCAGGTGATGCGGATCGGCCGCTCGGCGGGCTTCGTCACCGGAAGGTCGACCGCGCCGGTATATTCCTCGGCGGCGGCGATCCCGTAGGCGTTGGCGGTGGCGTAGCCCTGCGCCTCGCACCACGCGTTGGCGACCACCTGGCCGCACTCGCTGCCGGGGCTCGTCAGGCACTCGCCGACGCCGTAGCCGTCGCTCGACGGGATCAGGAAGGTCTTCTCGACATGGAGCGCGGCCTTGCCGGCCGGGGTCTCGCCGTCGCCGGCGGCCATCGCGCCGTGCGCGACCGAGACGAGGAGGGCAGCGGCGGCAAAAGCACCAAGTCCGGCAGCCGAGCGTCGCATGGAAACGTCCTTGTTCAGGGTGTGCCTGGTTCAGGGGATGGCGTGCGGTCAGGAATCGCGGGTCAAAATCCGACGGCGCGGTAAACAAAGGCTTTCCGGCGACGCTTCCTTCTTCGTGACGTGAAGGCGCGCCCGGTCCGAGGCGACGCGCCGCCGCGCCGGTCTCGAAATCTTGACGGATTTCGGGTAGCCCGATCCGGGCCGCCGGACCGTCGCCGATCCGCAACACGGGCCGGAGCGAAGCCGGCGGCAATGCGGCGGGGCGGACGCGCAGGCGCCCCGCGGAAGGGGCGTCGCGCGGTGCCCAGGGCACTGACGGCAAACGAGAGTTTTCCGAGGTCCGGAGCCGGGCGAAGCCGGTGCCGCCACGATCGCGGCCGCGAAGGACGAGGGACGTTTCATGGCGCCGATGTTGCGGCTCTACAACACGCTGACCGGCGCCAAGGAGGCCTTCGCGCCGATCGATCCGAGCCATGTGCGGATGTATGCCTGCGGCCCGACCGTCTACGACGCGGCCCATATCGGCAACGCGCGCCCGATCATCGTCTTCGACCTGCTGTTCCGGGTGCTGCGCCGGCTCTACGGCGATGCCCACGTCACCTATGCCCGCAACGTCACGGACGTGGACGACAAGATCAACGCGCGCGCCGCCGAACGCGGCATCACCATCCGCGCGCTTACCGACGGGACGCTCGCCGCCTTCCACGCGGACCTCTCCGACCTCGGCGTGCTGATGCCGGAGGCCGTCAACGTGCCCGGCGAGCGCCCGCGGATGATCGAGCCCCGCGCCACCGACCACATCGCCGAGATGGCGGCGATGATCGAAGGCCTCGTCGCCGCGGGCCACGCCTACGTCGCCGCCGACCACGTGCTGTTCGACGTGCCCTCGATGCCCGATTACGGCGCGCTCTCGAAGCGCCCGCTCGACGAGATGGAGGCCGGCGCCCGCGTCGAGGTCGCGCCCTACAAGCGCTCGCCGCTGGATTTCGTGCTGTGGAAGCCCTCGAAGGCGGCCGAGCCGTCCTGGCCGTCGCCGTGCGG
>CAZZZJ010000101.1:0-5695 GCA_964658355.1 Beijerinckiaceae bacterium | reverse complement strand
TCGTGCTGTGGAAGCCCTCGAAGGCGGCCGAGCCGTCCTGGCCGTCGCCGTGCGGGATCGCGGCGCCCGGGCGCCCGGGCTGGCACATCGAGTGCTCGGCGATGTCGGCCCGTCATCTCGGGCGGACCTTCGACATCCATGCCGGCGGGATCGACCTGATCTTTCCCCATCACGAGAACGAGGTCGCCCAGTCCCGCTGCTGCTTCGGCACGCCGGTGATGGCCAACACCTGGCTGCACAACGGCTTCCTGCAGGTGGAGGGGGAGAAGATGTCGAAGTCGGCCGGCAACTTCATCACCCTGCGCGACGTGCTGAACGACTGGCCGGGCGAGGTCGTGCGGCTCGCCATGCTGAAGTCGCACTACCGCCAGCCGATCGATTGGACCCTGCGCGGCCTCGACGAGGCGCGCCGCATGCTCGACCGCTGGTACGCGGCCATCGGCGACGCGCCGCCCGCGACCGAGGCGCCGGAAACGGTCCTCGAGCCGCTGCTCGACGACCTCAACACCGCGGCGGCGCTCGCCGAGATCCACCGCCTCGACGATCCCGGACGGCTCCGGGCCGGGGCGAACCTGCTCGGCCTCCTCGGCCGGACCCGGTCCGAGCGCGACGAGGCCACCGTCGCCGCCTCGGGCCTCGACGTGGCGGCGGTCGAGGCGCTGATCGCGGACCGCGCCGCCGCCCGCGCCGCCAAGGACTGGGCCGCCTCGGATCGGGCGCGCGACGCGCTCGCGGCGATGGGCGTGGCGGTGAAGGACGGCAAGGACGGCACGACCTGGAGCGTCACCTGACCGACGCGATCCGAGGCCCGGCGGATGTCCGGGCGTCGGCACCGCCTCGAAAACCTGCGCGCCGCGGCACCGCCCTTCGCGTCGATCCTAGGATGACGGTTGCAGGTTTCCAAAGCTGTTTCCGCTGCGGATCCTTCATCTCGCCGCCGCATGGTCCCGGGACGCGATCATCGCGCCGGGGCGGACGACCAGCATGTACCCCGCGCCGCGAAACCGTGCCCTTCGATGGATCGCGGCGATCGGCGCGGCCTATCGGATCGACGACGCCCTGCCGGAGAGCGTCGGCGTGAGCATCGGCGCCGTCGCGGAAGGACCGGTCGGCCTCGGGCTCGCGGAGATGATGCGGCGGGCCGACCGGGCCCTCTGCGCCGCCAAGCCCTCGGGCAAGGGGCGCTGCATCCTGCACGGCGCCGTGGACGCCGCGTTGCGACAAGCGGCTTGATCCGGCCGATCCGCGAAGCGGCACGACCCCGCGGCCGGCGCGGATCGTCGCCCGCCGAACGCTTGAGATCCGGGGGCAGGTCCGCAAAGGGTGGTGAGCGGTCTTCACCCCAGGATCGGAAAGCGGACCTTGGCTCCGCTCCCGCTACGTGAGGTTCAAACCACCATCCGAGAGCAAGATCTCCCCGGTGAGATACTCCGATGCCACCAGCAGTGCGACGGCCTGGGCGATGTCCTCCGGCTTGGCAGCCCGGCGCATGGGTGAACGCTCCCGCCACAGCGTCTGGGCGGCCGTCCAATCCGCCGTCAGGGGGGTGTCCACCAAGCCTGGGGCGACGGCGTTCACCCGGATGTCCGGGGCCAACGACACGGCGAGCAGACGGGTCATGTGGTTCAACGCCGCCTTCGATGCGGCATAGGGGATCGATGCGCCCTTGGGTCTGACCCCGGCATGCGAGCTGACGTTGACGACGCAGGCTGGCCGACCGCGCCGGGCGGCATCCCGCAAGGCGGTTTCGGCTTCTGCCACGAGGCGGAACGGTGCCACCACGTTGACCTCGTGCAGCGCGTGCCAGACCGCCGGCGAGGCGGCCTTGAGGTCGGCGTGAGGGATGACCCGGCTGATGCCGGCGTTGTTGATCAGAACATCGAGACGGCCCCAGCGGGCGATGGCCTGCCGCACCAGCCTGACCCTGTCGGCGTCATCGGCAAGATCGGCCTGGACGTAGGCGGCTGTCCCGAGTTCGGCGGCGAGCGCGTGTCCCGTCTCCGCAGAACTGCGCGAGTGCAACACGACCGCATAGCCATCGCTGGACAGCCGACGCGCTATCGCCGCCCCGATGCCGGACGTGGACCCTGTCACGAGGGCGACGGGCGGCTCATCATCGGGGGCTTGGCTCAAGGGCTATCTTCCACCTTCTGCGGCCATGCGGTCTCGGACCCAATGGCGAACGCGCGAGCGCCGCAATGGTCCAGCGCAGCGCCGTCGTCGGATACCAGAGTTAGCGCGCCCAGAGGCAGACATTCAGGGCGGCCGCTTCGGGTGGCAAACAGATGTCAGCTTGGTACCCGCAAGCGGACATGCCACCATGCGGCCGTCTCGGAGGTCCAACGGCATAAACTCGATATTTTGAAGCGGATGTGCCGAGCAACTATGGTGCTGCCGCGGCGCTCGGGTTTTGGCGGAGAGAGGCAGCATTCAATCTCCCCCATACAAGCCTCAAACAAGGCGCGGTCGACCGAGACAGGGTTGATCCGTCGCCGCCCTGATGAGAGCAAAAAAACGACACTGCCATGCCACATCCACCGGAAGGCGATTCATGGATCAGGTAATCTTCGCCATAGATCCTCGAACAGTACCTATGCCCGACGTGGCAACGGTCATCATATCGCCCGGCGGTGAGAAGTGGAACGATTTTGGCTCGCAAATCCAAGTTAACATCAGCGTCGAGGACCCGAACCATCCAACGCGCAAGTTAACACTGAGAGGTTACTTCGCTTTCGTTGGAAGCGAGCGGGAAGGTGACGTCCGTTTGCTGAGGCGCCTGCTCTCCAGCGCCCCAAATGGTCGCCTACCTTCTAGCCAGATACCTAAATTCTTTACGATGCTTCCGGACATGAGTGCCTACCGCCAGATCGTGACGATTCTGGAACCTGAGATGGCGACTCGTCTTCTGGCGAAAATGAACGATGTCGTCGCTGCCGACGAGGGCTTCACGGGGACGGTTTCTCTGCAGGACGTGAGGAGCACGCGCGCCTTCAACCATGCCTTCCTCCGCTCGTCCGAAGCCTATTTCGCTTGGACGAACGCGGGTCCAATCCTGCGGGGCCTGGAGCACGAGGAGATCGGCGCAATCTCCAACACGTTCAACATCCGCTTCCAACTGAGCGGACGACCCAACGAACACGACCTCAGTTTCAAGTTCGACGTTACGGAGAACGTACTGCCGCGGCGCTTCGCCATCGTGATCGGAAAGAATGGGGTCGGGAAAAGCCAAACCTTAGGGATGATCGCCAAGGCGGCACTCAGCGGCGGAGACGAGTTGACCGATGGCGATGGTGATCGGCCATTCATCAATCGCCTTCTCGCCTTCGTGCCTACGCACGCCACGTCGTCGATCTTCCCTAGCGAACGCCGTAGCAGGCCCCGTATTTGGTATCGCCGCTTCGCCTTGAGCCAGTCGGGCAGCGCCCGTGGCAGGCGTACAACCTCCGACGTCCTCGTCCAGCTGGCTCGCTCAGAGGAGCGCGTCCATGATCGCGACCGGCTTCACCTCTTCATGACGGCAATCGCCGCCATCGACGACTGGAAAGACCTAGGACTTCGGATCTCTGGCGGGAAGGGTAGCATCGCCTTTCACGAGCTGCGACGTGGGGGCGAAGAGGAAAGGCTCGAACGATACGCGGCCATAGACATACAGCGCGAGCCGATCCGAATGGTGGACGGTAAGCCGTACCCGCTCAGCAGTGGCGAGCAATCCTTCCTTCGGTTCGCAGCGATTGCCAGTCTACATATAGAGAACGGCACCCTGGTCCTGCTCGACGAGCCTGAAACGCACCTTCATCCTAATTTCATCAGCCAATTCGTGGCGATTCTCGACAACCTCCTTGAGCAGACCGGCTCGGCCGCGATCATTGCAACCCACTCCGCATATTTCGTTCGCGAAGCGTTTGAGGATCAAGTCATCGTCCTGCGCTCGGAGGCTGATCGCCGGATCGTCGCCCAGCGTCCCAACCTAAAGACATTTGGCGCCGACGTCGGCTCGATTTCCTATTTCGTGTTCGGCGAGGACCAACCATCACGTCTTGCGCGAAAGGTCGAAAAGCGGATCATGGATGATAGTTCGTCCTGGTTGGAGACGTTCGAAGCCTACAAGGACGAGCTATCACTGGAGCTTCTTGGCGACATCCGCGCCCGCATCGAACCCCCACGTCCGACACGGCCCCGGTGAACAAGCTCGAACGTCCCACGTACGATGACGACGCAGCACTGGACGCATTAGCCGGAAACCCACTGCTCGGCAGCCATCCGACGCTCCAGTCTCATGTCGCCACGCTCAAGGCCGCGTACATGCAGTACGTCGCGGCAAGCGGTGACGTTCGCGCCGTAGCGCCCGTAGCATTACCGGCGACGACCGCGACGCATCTCCGGGGACATTACGGTAGCCCACCCAAGGCGCTGGCGCACATTGCGGAAATTCGTATGCGAAGCGACTCGAACACTTGTCCGATGTGTGGTTCGCTGCACAGCGGGACCTTGGACCATGTGATGGACAAGGAAGGTCATCCAGCATTCTCAATATTTTCCCAAAATTTGGTTCCTGCCTGCAAGTGCAACAGCAAGAGACTTAAGCCTCTCGTCGGACCGAACCCCGGTGAGCGTATACTCCATCCATACTTCGACTCAGTGCTTTCTGAGCGCATCGTTGCCGCATATCTTACGGACCTCGGTGCGATCCCCCGAATTGAAACCCGGATTGTGCTCGACCCAATCAATCCACATTTTGCAGCAGCCAGTTTCCATCACGATAGCGTCATCATGCGCACCGGGATCCATGGCTATCTACTCTCGCGATGGGCGAAGCTTATGCTTAGACCATGGCTTATATTTCCAGAACTGAGGCTTAACCCGGTTGATCGAAGTGAGTTCGTCTCCATCATCGGGGCTGAACTGGTCCGGAACGACGAGATACGCGACAGCAAAAACAATTGGGACTCGGTGTTTTTGTCGGGCCTGCTGGACGATCATGTAGTCGATTGGCTGTACGCCCAGCTTATCAAGCCAGGCCGCCTGCCGAACGGGCCGTTGCTGTGACTCTCAAGCAGCGCTCTCGGCGCCGGAAACCAGCTTCGCCTGACCGGATGATTCACCGCGCCTTGGTTCGAGAAGAGATGCGGGACTGGAAGCGGAGGCGCTCGTATTGGTGCATCGCGCCCCGCCCTCCCGAGCCGCTAGACGGCATAGGGGCTGCCATAGCGCTCTCCGTGCCTGTCCGCTTATTACGCTGAGCTACAGCAGAGGCGCCCGCCAGAGACGTGAGCCGAGGCTGACGTCCGCTTTGACAATACGTTCGCTCGAAGGCGGTCAGGCTGCTCTTGCCCATTCCCGGCTGCGCGAGGCTGATCGGGCCGCCAGCGAGCGGACATTCCGAATGCCCGAGAAGGGTCGTACGCAGCTGTCCAGGCGAGCGCGATTCCACACTGGGCCGTTCCCGGAGATCGGTGGGCGCTGGCGCGCATGCCCCGTGGCCGTGAGGATCCGACCGGCCTTCGGTGGGATCGCGCTCGCCCGACGCGACGGCGCGTCAGCCGTGCGTCAGCAGATGCGGTGCGGCGCCGTCGCGGCCGTAGAGGTCGAGCATGTGCCGGCAGCCGCCCTCCGGATCGGCGTGCAGGTCGCGCTCCAGGGCGGCGGCGTCCTTGCGCAGCCAGACCGAGCGCTTCTGGTAGAGGTCGGCGTGGTT
>CAZZZJ010000100.1:1931-9373 GCA_964658355.1 Beijerinckiaceae bacterium | reverse complement strand
CGCTCGGTCAGCTTCATCTCGATCCGCCGGTTCTTGGCGTAGGCCTCGTCGGTGGTGCCGGCGTCGAGCGGCTGGAATTCGCCGAAGGCGCCGGCCAGCAGCCGTTGCGGCGGCAAGCCCTTGCTGACGAGATACTGGACCACGGCGATGGCGCGGGCCGCCGAAAGCGACCAGTTCGACGGAAACTGGGCGCTGGCGATCGGTCGCGCATCGGTGTGGCCGTCGACGCGCAAGACCCATGGCAGGTCGGGCGGGATCTGCTTGGCGAGATCGAGGATCGCCGCTGCGATTCGGTCGAGTTCCGGTCCGGCCTCCGGCTTCAGCGAGGCGGAACCGCCCGGGAACAACACCTCGGATTGCAGCACGAAGCGGTCGCCGACGACGCGGATATCGGTGCGGTTGCCAAGGATCTGCCGCAGCCGCCCGAAGAAGTCGGAGCGGTAGCGCGCGAGTTCCTGGACCTTCTGAGCCAGCGCGACGTTCAGGCGGCTGCCGAGGTCGGCGATGCGCGCCTGGCTCTCGCGGTCGCGGCTCTCGGAGGCGGCCAGCGCATCCTCCAGCGCCGCGAGCTGGCGCCGCATCGCACCGATCTGGTCGTTGAGCATGTCGATCTGAGACTGCGCCCGGCCGGCGGCGCCCCGCTCGGCCTGCAGCTGCTTGTCGAGGTCGCCGGCCTGGCCCTTGTTCCCGGCGTTCGTCGCGGCCTCGGCGCGCGCGCGGTCGCGCTCGGCTTCGGTCGCGAGCAGGGTGTTGCGCAAGGCCTGCGCCGTCTCTTCCTGCCCGCGTCGGTTCGAGCGCTCGAGCGCCAGAAGGTCGGTGAGGTCGACGATCTGGCGGTTGAGCTTGGCCAGCACCGTGTCGCGCCCGGTCAGCTCCTGCGACAGGAAGAACTGACCGACGACGAAGATCGTCAGCAGGAACACCACCGACAGCAGAAGCGTCGCGAGAGCGTCGACGTAGCCCGGCCAGACGTTGATGCCGCGGTCGCGTCGAACCAGACGGGATGCCATCAGGCCCGCTCGCGGCCGAGCCGGTCCAGCACCTGCTTCATCTCGCGCTCGCGTCCGGCCTGGGCCTCGACCCAGTCGCGGATCATCTGCTGCTCGGCGCGCATATGCTGGACGAGGCCCTGGATGCCCTCGGCGAGGTTGGTCATCGCCTGCGTCGCCGCCCGTCCGTTCGCCCCTTCCGAGACGATCGTGGTGAGGCGGTCGACGGCCTCCTTCAACGCTTCAGCCGCCTCGGGCGCCCGGTGCGTCTGGACGAGCGCCGGCGCGACCACCTCATCGCCGGAGACCAGCCAATCCTCCAGCTCGTTGTGGAAGCGGGCATGGGCCTGTCCTGCCTGCAGGTCGAGGAAGCCGGTGATCAGCGAGCTCGCCAGGCCGAACAGCGACGCGGAAAACGCCAGACCGATGCCGCTCAAGGGAACGGCGAGCCCGTTCTTCAACTCGTCGAACATCACGCTGGCCTCGCCGCCGCCGCGCATCGACTTGATCACCGAGCCGACCGCCGACAGCGTGTCGATCAGGCCCCAGAACGTTCCGAGCAGGCCGAGCAGGATCAGGATGCCGGCGATGTAGCGCAGGATGTCGCGGCCCTCGTCGAGGCGCGCGGCGATGGTGTCGAGGAAGGGACGCACGCCTGCGAGCGTCGCACCTTCGCGCCGCGCCTGGATCGCCGGCACCAGCGGGACGACGAGGCTCGGCGGGCGCTTAGCCGGTTCGCCCGAGGCCACGGCGTTGACGTAGGACGCCTCGCGGTAGAGCCGGACCACCTGTCCGAAGGCCAACAGCACCGCGATGAGAAGGACGCCGAGGATCAACCCGTTGAGGCCCGGATTGGCCTGGAAGGCCGGGGTGATCTGTCGGAACAGGATGAAGGCGAGGAAACCGACGAGGATCAGGAACACAAGCATCCGGATCAGGTAGATGCCGGGCTTCGCGATAGGCTTCCTGACGATCGGATTCGCGGCAAACGCGGTGTCGGGTCGGGCGGCCATCGGTCGCGACTCTTCGGAATGGTGGTGCGAGGTCGTCTCCCGAAGATGATCGGCGGCCTCGATCGGATTGGCCGGCACTGTGGCGTCAGCCTCCGACGCGATCAAGCCGCTCGACGAGCCTTCGCCGTGGCTAATCCCAATATCGCGGCCAGGTTTCCTCGAGGTGAGGCCCGAGGCGCACGGCCGAGACCCGCGTCGCCAGGCCCTCGGCGTTGGTCTCGACCGCGATGCCGCAGAGCGTGCCCTCCCCTTGCGCCGATTCCAGGCGGGCGCCTGGCGTTTTCTGGAGGAAGCGGCGAAGCGGTTCCTCCTTCTGCATCCCGAGCACCGAATCGTAGTCGCCGCACATCCCGGCATCCGAGAGGTAGGCCGTGCCGCCGGGCAGGATGCGGTGATCCCCGGTGGGGACGTGGGTATGGGTGCCGACGACGAGGCTGGCGCGGCCATCGAGGAACACGCCGAAGGCCTGTTTCTCGCTCGTGGCCTCCGCATGCACGTCGACGATCACCGCATCGGCCGCCTCGCCGAGCGGACAGGCGGACAGCTCCCGCTCGACGGCCGCGAACGGGTCGTCCAGCGCATCGATGAACAAGCGTCCCATCACGTTGACGACGAGGATGCGGGCGCCCGCACGGGTCTCGACGATGGTCGCACCCCGGCCCGGCGTGCCGGACGGGTAGTTCGCCGGCCGAACCAGCTTCGGCTGGCGGGCGATGAAGACCAGGGCCTCGCGCTGGTCGAAGGAGTGGTTGCCGAGCGTCACCGCGTCGGCGCCGGCTCCGAGAATCTCGTCGCAAATCGATTCGGTGATCCCGAATCCGCCGGCCGCGTTCTCGCCGTTGACGACCACGCAATCGAGCCGCCAGCGCTCGCGCAAGGCAGGAAGCCGGTCGGTGACGGCCTTTCGGCCGGGGCGCCCGACCACGTCGCCGAGAAAGAGAAGTCGCATCGTCAAGGATCTTTATCGAGGAGAACCGTGCCCGCCTCGGTGACGAGGTGGTCGAGGGGGCGATCATGCGGCTCCGCCGGCACCCGCTCGGTTTCCTGGACGGAGAAGGCGACGCCGACGGTCAGCACCGGACCGTGACGCGAAAGTCGGCTGATCGCTTGGTCGTAGTAGCCGCGGCCGTAGCCGATGCGCTGACCGCGCCGGTCGAAGGCAGCGAGCGGTACGATCAGGGCGGTGGGATCGAGGGCCGGCAGGTCGTCGTTCGGTTCGCTGAGGCCGAAGCGTCCGGCCACAAGCGCCTCGCCCGCGCGCCATTCGCGGAACACGAGCCCGTCCGGCGTGACCTTCGGCAAGGCGACCCGCTGCCCGCGCGCAAAGAGGCGTTCGATGAGGGGACGGGGATCGGCCTCGCTGCGGATCGGCCAGAACGCGCCGACGAGGCCGGCATCCGCCAGGCCGGGGACCGTGAGCACGTGGTCGGCGATCGCCAGCGATCCGGCGCGTCGGACCTTCGGGTCGAGGGCGTCGCGCCGGGCGAGCGCTTCGCTTCGCAGAGCGGCCTTGTCGGAGGAAGTCGAGTGCGGAGCCACGTGAGCCGTTGGAGGATCGATCCCGGGAAACCTACAGTGTAGGTGGGCGCCGTGTTGACCAAGTCCAGGGACGAGGCCAGGGACAGCTCCCGGGGGAGTCGATAAGGCCCCGGGGAAAGTGCTCCTGACGGACTCTGCAGCCCCGCCTCACTCATGTAGCGGTGCGCCCCCGTCCGCGCCAGGGGGCCACGCACCAACGGTGCGAATTCAGCGGCGAAGCATCCCGCGCAGGCGCGACGAGCGCGCCGACCCGTCGATGCATTCCAGTGTCGCGGAGCGGTTCAGGGTGTGGAGGCGGGTTCCGGGCCAGGCCGGCCCGGCCTGGAGCCTCGACTCCACGGTCTGTGCGTAGCCGTCCGCGTCGAGACGGTCGATCCGGGCCAGGCCCAGGGCGCGGCCGTAGCCTTCCGTGCAGTCCTGGATCGGTCGGATCAGGGCGCCGCCGCGCGCGACGATGCGTCCGGCCGGCCGGGCCGAGGCGACGTCGACCAGCACCGGATTGTGGACATGCGGCGTCCAGGGGCCGCGGAAATCCCGTGCCGACCAGAGGTGGAGCGCGTCCGAATAGGAGCCGCTGCCGAGCGCTGCGCCGAGCGGCGCGTCGCGGACGGTCGCGAACATCCACCACACGCCGCCATGTTCGACCAGGGTGGCGTCGCTGGCGACGATCCCGGAGACCATCGTGGCCTCCTTGACCCAGCCGCCAGGAAATGCGGTAGCGCGGTAGAGGTCGATTGTGCCGGCGCTGCCGCTCTCGGGCACCATCCAGACCTCGCCCGCGCGCACGAAGACGAACGGGTAGGAGAGATGATGGGCCTCCTCCAGAACGGGGACCGGAACCCCGACGGGGCCGTCGGTGCCGACCCGCACCGCCGAGACGATGCCCTTGTCGATCGCGTGGATGAAATCCTCTACGAACAGCCAGGTCTCGCCACGATGGTCCAGCGGAAACGGGTCCGCGTAGAAGCGCCGGCCGTCATCCGGTAGCGCCGTCCAGCCGGTTTCCGGGTGGCGGCGCAGGTCGATCACGTCCGGTCCGGCGAGATGGCGCCACCCGACGCGCCAGTGCGGCGCGTGATAGCAGAGGTGGTAGAGGCGTTGCGCGACGGCGTGGGCGAGGATGTGCCCGGCTCTCGCCAGGACCTGGCGGGCGGCGAGTTCGGCCGGCATCACGACCGCATCTCGCCGGACGGAGGCGAGGCCTCGCTCGTCACGGCCCGCCAGCGCCGCCGACAGCAGCGACACCGTTCGGATCAGCGCGTCGTCGAAGGAGGTCCGCATCACCCCGCGCCGTTCGGTGCCCATGCGCCCCGACGCGACCAGGCGATTTCCGTCCTCGACGGCGATCACCGGCGCGCGCCCGGCCAGCAGGCTGCCAAGCAGGCCGGCCTCGCCGGGCCTGCCGTCGTAGGACAGCCGCCAGATCGACGCGGCATCGGCCGGTGCGACGTCGCCGCAGAGGTCGAGAATCAGGTCCGGGCGTTCGCGCCCCGCCTTCGGCCATGCCGACAGTTCGGACTCAGGCGCCGGCGAGGATGCGCCCGATCGCGGCAGGCGGTGGATCAGCGATTCGAGGGAGAAGAGCAGGTCGGCGTTGGCGGGCCAAGCGTCCGGTCCGGGCCGGGAATCGATCTCGATCGCGTCGATGCCCTCGATGGCGGCGATCCGCTGGACCAGGTGCACGTGCCAAAGCCGCGGCCTCCGACCATCGAGACGCAACCTCAGACGCATGCCGACGACCGATCTTTCTTGGACGTCCCCTCGGACGCAGGGTCCGTGCCCGACGAGGCGGTCGCTCGGCACCGACACGGGGGCGCCCTGCGCAATCCACCGGCGCGATCTATAACCAACTTTGTAACCAAGGACATAATTGCGAAAACATTGCTGCCCGGCCGATCTACATTAACCCTCGTCGCAATAACCGCCGCCGATCATTCGGTCGCTACGCAGTCTTGAGGGATTGTCATGCACTTGCGCGCAACTTGCAGTGTCCGGGCGGGCGTTCGTAAAACTGACCCAATTCGAGACGACGGTGGCCGACCGTGGAACAGCTGAACAGAAATCTCGCCGTATCGGCCTGGATCGAGCCGATGGCGCCCGAGCGCACCGTCGCGTCCAAGCCGGAAACGACGGCCGAACTCGGCGACGTGTGGCGCATCCTGTTCCGGCGCTGGAAGTTGATCCTCGGCACCGCATCCGTCCTCGGTCTCGCGGCGCTCGCCTATGCCGTGATCACGCCCTCCCTCTACACCGCGACCGCGCAGCTGCTGATCGATCCGCGCGACCGCGTGATCGTGACCAATGACGTCAATCCCGGCGCTCTTTCGCCCGATGGCGGCGTCACGCAGGTCGAGAGCCAGGTCCGCGTCATGGAGTCGGACACCGTGCTGTCGCGCGCCATCGCCGAGACCGGGCTCGACAAGGACCCCGAGTTCGGCGCCGCGACCACCGGACTCGTCGGACGCACCGTCCGCGCGTTGCGCGAGATGATCTCCGGGCCGCAGGCGGAACGGTCGGTCGACGCCCGCGGGCAGTCCTTCGACCGGCTCCGGCGCAAGCTCGCGGTGAAGCGCGCCGACAAGGTCTTCGTGGTGGACGTGATCGTCACCACGACCGATCCGGACAAGTCCGCCCGGATCGTCAACGCCATCGCCAAATCCTACCTGTCCGACCAGAGCGAGGCCCGGGCCGAGGGGGCCAAGCGCGCCTCGGGCGAGTTGCGCGCGCGCCTCGACGACCTGCGCAATGCCGTGAACCAGGCCGACATGCGGCTGGAGGACTACAAGGCGAGGAACGGCCTGATCGCCTCGAGCGGACGCCTCGTCGGCGAGCAGCAGCTCACCGATAGCAACGCCCGCGTGGTCGCGGCCCGCACCCGCACGGCGGAAGCGCGCGCCCGCCTCCAAGGCGTCAAGGACGCCCGCGGTCGTCCGTTCGCCGCCGGCGCGACGCCCGAGGCGATCCAGTCCTCGGTGATCGACCGCCTGCGCGGGCAGTATGCCGAGCTCGCGAGCAAGGAGGCGGATCTGCGCACCAACCTCGGCGAGCGGCATCCGTTCATCGCGGCGACGCGCGCCCAGATGCAGGACGTGAAGCAGCTCATCGACGGCGAGCTCAACCGGATCGCCCAGGCCGCGGAGGCCGAATACCAGCGGGCGCAGGCCAACGAGCGCACGCTCACCGCCGATCTCGACAAGCTCCAGAAGCAATCCGCGGTCAGCGCCCAATCGAGCATCCGCCTGCGCGAGCTGGAACGCGACGTCGAGGCGAGCCGCACCGTATACAACAACTTCCTCGTGCGCTCGCGCGAGCTGAAGGAGCAGACCGGGATCGACACCACGAACGCCCGCGTCATCACCTGGGCCCGCCCGCCGGCGGATGCCTCCTGGCCGCCGCGGCTGTTCCTGATCGTCGCCGCGACGCTGGCGGGCCTCGGCCTCGGCACCGGCATCGCCCTGGTCAGGGAATACGCCGAGCCGACGGTGCTGTCGCAGCGCCAGCTCGAGCGCCTGTCGAACGCGCCGGTGGTCGCCACCCTGCCGCGCCTGCGCCGCATGGGCGACGGCGCGCGCGCGTCGGCGGCTGGCTTCACGCTCGATCACCTGCACGAGACCAGCGACGGCGGCCGCTCGATCAGCATCCTCGTCACCTCCGGCGAGGCCGACGACGCCGATCGCAAGGCGGTGATCGATCTGCTCGCCTCCGTCGCGGTGGCCCGCGGCGAGCGGGTGCTGATCGTCGATGCCGACATGCGGATCGAGGATTCCGGCGTCGGTGGTCTCCTCGACGTGCTGCGCGGCGAGCAGAGCCTGAATGCCGTCGCCCGCCTCGACCCCGCGACCGGTGCGCGCCGGATGGGCATGGGCGACGCGCAGAAGCCGGTGCGCGACGCGTTCCTGCG
>CAZZZJ010000100.1:0-1831 GCA_964658355.1 Beijerinckiaceae bacterium | reverse complement strand
TACGACGGCATCACCGGCTCGGCGGCGCAGAAGGTCCATCCCGCGACCTACCTCGCGGTGCTTCTGTTCGGCTGGACGATGCTGCGTGCCGGCAACCCGGTGATCCCGATGGTCGCTGCGGCCGAACGGCGTCCGGCAAGCGTGCTGCTCTGCCTCGTCGGCTTCGGCCTGCTGGCCTTCATCGCGTCCCACAACGGGACCGGGCTCGCCGGCGCCCTCGACACCTACGTACTCACCGGCCTCGTCGTGATCCTGATGGCCGAGCGGGATGCGATCACCATGCGCCACGTGGAGATCGTGTTCCACGCGGTGATGGTCGCCAATGCCGTGCTGGGCCTGATCGAGTTCGTGAGCGGACAGCGCTACTTTCCGTTCCGCATGGACGGGCAGGCCTTCGACACCGACACCCGCTCGGCGGCGCTCCAGGGGCATCCGCTCGCCAACGCCACGCTGACCGCGTGCTACATCCTGGCGCTGTTCAACGGCGGCGGACAGCTGAGGCCGGTCACCCGCGCCGGATTCATCACGCTGCAGCTCGTGGCACTGATCACCTTCGGCGGCCGCTCGGCGACGGTGGTGACGCTGGCCTTCGGCAGCGTCTTCGCGGTGGTCGCCCTGAACCGCGCCCTCCGGACCGGGCGCGTGCCGTTGCTCGGAGCGGCGATCGCCGCCTTCATGCTCACGATGGTGCCGATCGTCGTCGGCGGCCTGGCCGTCGGCGGGTTCTTCGACGCGCTGCTGGAGCGCTTCGTGTCGGACGGCGGCAGCGCCAACGCCCGCGTCGAGATGCTGGCGATCTTCGACGCGATTCCGTTCCGCGACCTGCTGGTCGGGCCGGACCCGTCGATCGTCGACACGCTGCGGCGGATGTACGGCCTGGAATGGGGCATCGAGAACCCGGTGGTGCGCAGCCTCCTCTACAACGGCGTCGCCATGACGGTGCTGCTCATCGTCGCGATCGCGCTGTTCCTCTACGAGGTGGCGCGCCAGTGCCGGCACGGCGTGATCCTGCCGATCCTCGCCTTCGTGGTTCTGATCAACACCTTCGAGAGCATCGGCGGCAAGACGACCATGCTCGCCAAGTTCGCGCTGATGCTGCTGGTGCTCTATCCGCGCCGCCCGGTCAGCGCTTCGGCGCCCCCGGCATCGTCAAGCCGAGCGCGGCGATGATCGCGGGATCGATGCGGTGGGCGTCGTCCATGAGGCCGAGCCCGTCGAACAGGTTCCAGAACGCCCAGGCGAAGCCCGCATCCTCCGCCGCCTCGCGCACGTCGCGGATGTAGCGGGCGCGGTCCGGCGCCTTCGAGGCGACATAGCGTGCATCGCTTCTGAGCGCTCCAAACTCGCCCATCAGGATCCGCCGCGGCGGGATGCCGTAGAGGTCGGCCCAGGTGCGGAGATCGGCGAGATTCCGGTCGAGGTAGCGGCGATCCGGGTCGGCGGCGAAGTACTCCTTCAGCTTCGCCTCGGTGGTGGCGTAGGCTGCGGCCTTGTCCGCCTCCGACGTCTCGACGTCCGCACGCATGCGGGCGCGGACCGCGGCCAGCGTCTCATCCAGTTTCCCGGCGCTGGCCGGCCACGGCACGTCGTTCAGCGCCCGGTAGATCGGCTCGTCCTTCATCCAGGGCGCACCCTGATGCGAGAACAGGTACGGCTCGTAGAAGTGGAACGTGAAGAGCACCGGGGAGAGCGCGGCGAAGGACGCGGGATTGAGGGCGGTCAGGCCCGAGCCCATCCCGCCGCAGGCTCCCGTCGCGACCAGCGTCAGACCGGGCGCGGCCTTACGCGCCGCGCCGAGCAGGGTCGCCTGAACCCGGTTCCAGGCGACGGC
>CAZZZJ010000099.1:0-9390 GCA_964658355.1 Beijerinckiaceae bacterium | reverse complement strand
GAACATCCGCCGGTCGCGGAAACCGTCGAGGATGAAGTCCGAGACGCGGACGTGGCAGTCGAACGTTTCCTCCTGATCGATCAGCTTGCGCGTCGAGTAGGCGAAGACCTGCCGGATCCCGTCTTCGGACGGGTATTCCGCCCGCACGTGGCGGGAGAAGGCACCGAGATCCCAGAAGCGTCGGCTGACCTCGACGAGTTCCGGGAAGTGCCAGCCGTGACGGCCCCAGAACCAATCCTTGTCGGCGCCGGTGGCGTGGCCGTGCCATTCCAGCCACGGAAAACGGATCACCTCGACTCCCGTCGCCGCACAGGCCTCGTCGAGGTGAACGGTGTTGTAGGCGCCCTTGTTCTGGATCGGCGAATAGATCACCGCGTCGTAATCGCCGAGACGCTCGTAAGGGAACGGCTTGCCGGAGGCGACGACCTGGAAGTTGATCAGAAGGTCGACCTGATGGCGGCCGAGCGGTCCCAGGTCGTCGATCAAGCGCTTGATGATGAGCGCGTGGCAGCCGCCGTAGATCAGTAGCTTCACGAACGCTGTCTCCTCTTTCCGGCTCGCATCCCGATAGGATCGATCGGCTGCACGGTCGCTTCGCGGCCTCGTTTGGCAGGGCGTCCCGACGATCGATCCACCGTCACCGGCCAGCTTCGCCGCCCGATGGGAACGCGGATCGAACGCGACACCCGATCCTCGAAGTCGAGCTCGGAGCCGAGACGGACCGGCCCTCCCCGCGCCCGGCAAACGCACTACTGGATCGTCACATGCGTCAGGCAGAAGCCGAGGGGGCGCTGATCGGTCGATCCGTTGAGATCGGCCGGCGACCGGCAGCCGCTGCTGCGAATGGTCAGGCAGAGGGGCATCGCGGATGCGGTGTCCGGCAGGTCGTGCAGCGGGAGATCGAACGCCTTGCGGCCATCGCATGGCGCGTGCACGGCTTCGCTTATCCCGCCTTTCGTCGAGGCCGTGATTGTGATGGATACGGCGTCGTGAAGAAGGTGCCCGGACAGGATGATCCGCGTGGCGCCGGGTGCCGGCGAGATGTAGATCAGCCCCAGTTCCGGCCCGGTCCACGCATGGGCCGTGTCGGACTCGGCAAAGCCGATCATCCGCAGGAACCGCTTCTGCTCGGCGGAGCCCACAACGACGGATCGGCCGACCGGCAACGTGTCGAGAGCCATGTTCGGTTCGAACGCCTCGCCCGCGCGCAGCCAGGCGATGATGGCGTTCAGGTCGGGCAGCGGCGCCTTCAGCGCGCGTCGATCCGCCTTTTCGAGCGCGTCCGCGAGGCGCAGGCGTTCCAGCCAGCCGTCCGTGGGATCCCCGAAATACGTCGCCTCCGAGGTTTCTTCCGGCATCCGTCCGAAGAACGCTTGGTGAGCCACGCGCGACATCGCCTCCTGGCCCAAGGCCGCCACGACCTCCCAGAACGCGAGGTCGCCATGGGGCACGACCGCGGAGAGGCGCAGCTGCGATTCGGGACCGGCTGAAATCATCGCCTCACGAACGACGTGCAGGATCCGGCAGCGTTGGTAGACGTCGCGCACATCCGCGAAATAGGTGTTCAGGGCCAGCGTCAGGCGCCGGTTCGTTCCGCAGCGAAGGATCGCAGCCTGGACGTAGTCGACGATGCGATCAGGGCCGAGGCTTCCGATCAGCTCCGGATCGGAGGCGAGCTGACTCTCGTCGAGCAGGTCGAACGTCGTGCGCGCGGTCGCCAGGGCTTCGGCCCAGGCGTCGTCGGCCTCATCCTCGATCGCGTCCCCCGCCTCGACGTCGATCAGGCAGCGGGCATGGGCTGCAGCACGCCGGCGCAGCATCGGCTCCTCGCGTTCGACGAAGTCGAGCAGGTCGAGAGCGTAGCCCCGGCAATCGATCTGCATCGCATGGGCGCGGCCCCTCGCACCGATCTTTTCCAACTCCGCGCGGCTGTCGAGCAGGCGGTGCATCGCGACGGCGATCGCATCGACGTCGCGCGGACGCGCCACCTTGATCACCGCGTCGTCGGGAATTTCCGCGTAGCAGCCGGTATCGAACACCATGACGGGCTTGCCGGTGATCAGTTGTTCGATCAGCGAGACCGACGCCCCCTCGGTGTTGGGGCAACGCAGATTGATGAAGGCGTCCGCCTCCGCGCTCAGCGCCTCCAGGTCAAGATCCGTCAGGTCGAGGGCGAAGCGGACGCAATGGTCGAGGGCGTGTTCGCGGACCAGGCCGCGAAGGCGGTTCAGGTAGGCCGGATCCCCGGAGAAGCCCGAGATCACGTAGCTGATCGCGTCGCGCAGACCGGGCTCCTTCGCGAGGGCCAACAGCACGTCGTCGATGCACTTCGTCGATTGCACGTGGCCGAACGACACCAGCGTCCGCCGACGACCCGCGCCGGCGGGCTGCGGCGGCTGCAGGCTCGGCACGCGCTGGTCGTGCGGCATGCCGAGCCGCAGGACGGGGCCGTCGAAGCGTGGCGCAGCATAGGCTTCGGCGTAGCGCGAGTGGACGACGAGAGCCGAACCGAGTTGGAACAGCGGAGCACCCAGCGGTGCCGCGGCGCTGAAATCCGAGTCCCAGACGGCATAGTGGAGTCCGCCCGACGCCGTCAGGTTCGATCGACGGATCTGACGCAAGGCCTCGGGCGTGGCGTAGCGCGCGAACAGCGCCACGTAATCGGCAAATCCGCTCGTTCCGCATTGGACGATGTTGGCGAGGAAATGTTGATATACGTAGTCGTGACAGATCACGACGCCGGGATAGTTGCGGAGCACCTCAAAAATCGCTCGATGATGCTCGTCGTTGTTGCCGACGTTGAAAACAAGCACATCGAACAATTCGTAGAACCGGCTGTCGGCCGCCGTCGATCCGATGTCGATCACGCGGTGCCGGCTGCGATACAACCCGTCCGCAAACGGGGCGATGATCGTCAGGTCGATTGTCCGCCCACCATGGTGGGCGGGCATCGCATCGGTCACCGCCTTGCTGAACGTCCCGACCCCGGTTCGGTTGCTGAACGGGCTGAGCCAGCCGATCCGTAACATCATGCCACGAGATCTCGGACGATGTTGTCCCAGGACCGTGCCGCGGGCGCCACCGATGCACGGGCGTTCTCGACGAGGCGACGATAGAGATTGGGCGTATCGAGCAGCAGCGCGAGGAAGTCGCAGGCCTCGCCGTAGGAATTGCAGGCCAGGACGTTCTGCCCGTGATGCAGCTCCGACGGCCAAGCACACCCGCCGTCCATCGTGCCGACGTTGAAGTACAGGACAGGGATCCGGCTCTGCCAGCTGTCGCAGATCCGCAGGCGCTCGCTGTCGTCGGCCTGCGCGCCGATGTGGATATGGATGCTCGACGTGACGTCGCTGACATCGTCGTCGCCGAGGAAACGCACGCGGTTGTGCGGCTCCCCGTCCATCCCGACGCACTCGATGAAGAACTCGCTCCGATCGAGAAACCGGCCCGTGATCGTCCGGGCAAGCCGAGCATCGTCGAGGTGGTTGATGATGGTCAGGCGCGGCACGTCGTCGGCACGCTTGGGGGTGCCGGAGAGATCGACCGGCGGAAGGTCGTAGATCCGCGCGGAATCGCTTGGCAGGAAGACGGAGGCCTGCTGCGCGCGACGGCCGAGCAAGCTGACGCGCGACGTCGGTCGCCCCGACCCGGCACTTGCCACCAACCGGGCGACGTCCGGCGCTCCGGCCGCGCGGGAGGGCTGCGGGTCCAGGTAGATCAGGCTGGTCCGCACCACGTTGGCGAGACGCTCGTGGGCGGTCAACCCGATGGAAACGATGCTGTGCGCGCTGGCATAGACCGTGCCCTTGCGGGCGCGGCACACGCCATCGAGGGTGAAGCCGGACCGCAATTCACGACCGTCGGCCTGCGCCATCCGAGAGAGCGCCGCCTCGAAATTGCGATACACGAACGCCGACTTCTTGCGGCTGTTCTGATCGTCGTTGCGATACAAGATGGCTTTTGGCATCGTGCAAGACCTCAACATGCGGAGGAAGGACGACGAGGCGCGGTGTCGGACGCGACGTGCAATCGCCGAACCGGCCTGGCTCGCTCGGGCGTCTTGAATGCCCAAATTTCTATCCTGGGTTGTATTAGCAGGCGTCATTCGCCTGGTCCAGCATTATTGCGCCGTTCAGCCCGAGCGGCGCCCTTCGAGATTCAGCGGTCTCTGCGGGCGAATGTGTCGAAAAATGGATCGGTCGGAACGCCGGGCGATCACTGCACCGGCGCGATACGATGAGCGACTTGTCCGGGACGTTCGACGTCGTCGGCAGCATCGAGCAAGCTTGGACCAAGTCCTCCGGCTGTCATCGAGGTCAAATCCGACCTCCTCGATGCGCGCCGGCGATGCGCGGGACGACAATGCAAAGAGGGCGCCTCGCTCGCAGGCGGGACCACAACCTCTGATCTACATCGATCGACTTTGGCCCGTCTCAACCATCGCGGTCCGGCGCGCGACGTAACAAGGCCGTCACGGCGCGAACGCGTAGCCCGGCACGCGGCCGCTATGGGCCCGAATGCTCGGAACGCGAGGGAGCGTGACCGGAGGGCAACACCTGTCGAGCGAGGACCAGAGCCGGGAGTTCAGACGGCCCGCTCCGGATCGAGGACCTCACAGCTCGGGATCGGCAGCCGATTCGATCCGCCCCGCCGCGATGGCGTCGACGAAGGCCTGGTGATCCGTCGCGTTCCGCTCGCCGTAAGCCTCGGCCCACGAAGCGAGGGCCTCGCGAAGGTCCGCCTGGCGGTCCTTGCCGCAATAGCCGGCGATGGCGGCGGCATCGCCGGTGCGGGCATGCGCACGGGCGAGCAACGCGCCGTACGCCCAGGAGAAGTACAGCAACGGCTGCCCCGTCATGCATGACACCGGAATCTCACCCTTCATGTTCTTCATCTGTCGCACATAGAACGGTCGACCCGCGATCGTGGTCCAGCCCAGAAGCGGATCGCCGACGCCCTGGAGCAGGCGCTGGCCGTAGATCACCCGCTCGCCCTCGTGGCTCGCATAGGGCTCCGGCATGCCGGGCAGATAGGGTGCGTGAGCCGGGCGCACCGCCTCCTTCACCTGGAGGAAGAGCACGTCCTGATCGGAGTTGCCGCAGAGCAGCGCGACGTAGGCGCGGGTTCCGACGCTGCCGACCCCGACGACGCGGTGGGCGACGTCCACCACCTGATAGCGGCTCAGCATGAACCGCCGTTCGCGCGGCAGCGTCTCCGCATAGTGTTCCAACCCGGTGATCACGGCTTGGCGCGTGTCGTCGTCGAGGCGCGTGAGGATCGGCGGATCGTCGCGGAACCGCCAGCCTCCGTCGACCCGCCGTTCGCCGACGCGGTCCAGCAGGCCCTGGTTGGTCTTCTTGCGCGCCTTCTCCACCGCCTTGCGGACCACGGCCTGCGAGGCCGCGTCGATCCGGATCCCGGAGAAGTCGAGCTGGTCGGCGCGGGCGGCCTGTTGCCAGACGTCGAGGGACCCACGGGGTGCGAGGTCCGTCATCGTGTGCTGGTAGCCTTCGACCGCGGCCATGACAGCCTGTCGGCGCTGGTCGACGGGCACGGCATCCTCGCGGGCCATGACCACGATGCTGGCGACGAGGCGCTTGAGGTCCCATTCCCACGGGCCGATCGTGACCTCGTCGAAATCGTTGAGATCCAGGACGACGTCGCCCTGCGGCGTCCCGAACAGCCCGAAATTCGCGATGTGCGCGTCGCCGTTCATCACCACCATGATGTCGCTGCGCGGGCTCTGCGCGAGGTCCCAGGCCATGACGTGGGCGGCGCCGCGCAGGAAGGCGAAGGGCGAGCTCGCCATGCGGGCCACGCGAAGCGGGACGAGATCGGGCTGCCGTCCCTCATGCGCGCCGGCGATGAGGTCGATGGGATCGGGCCTGTCGGCGGGCAGGTCAAGGACGGCATGGGCGGAATGGGGCACGAGGTCCCGCAGGCGCTTTCCGGCGGCACGGCGCTTGTCCCAGGGCTCGCCGCAGGCGCGCAGGTCGATATGCGGATAGTCGGCGAGCGGCTCCAGAACCACCGCGTCCACAGCGTCGTCCGCAGTGGTCTGCTCCTGTTCGGAACCCGCGGCAGCCTCCTGTCCGCTCAAAGCGTTCGGTCGTTCCATGGCTGCCCGCAACTCCCATCTGCCGAGGACAACCTTGACCGTGCCGATTCGTTGCTCGTGCCAGGATGATGTCGCGCCTGAAAACGTGCGCGTGCGGACCGTCTCGCGCTCGGTGCTCGTTTCCGACGCGGCTACCGGATCACGGCGCGGCTTCAAGCCCCTCCGCGATCGCGTCGCCGCCCGGCGCTGGCAAACGCCCCTATCGCTTCGTCAGCCCGCCGAGCACGTTGCGCAGGATGGCGTTGCCGACCTGGGTGCCGACGCTGCGGGCCATGGACCGCGCCGCGTTCGAGACGACCTGCTCGGCGAGGCTCTGCGGGGCTTTGCGCCCCGCCTTGGCGGCCGGCTTCCCGAACACGCTGCCCATGATGCCTCCGAGGAGCCCGCCCAATCCGCCTTCCGAGGCCTGGGCAGCCTCGGCCGGAGCCGCATCAAGGTTCTTGCGCTTGGCGAGCATCTCGTAGGCGCTCTCGCTGTCGATCGCCTCGTCGTACTTGCCGCGCAGGGGACTCTTCGCGATCAGGTCGGCGCGCTCCGCCGGCGTCAACGGGCCGACGCGGCCCTGCGGCGGCGCGATCAGCGCGCGCTCCACCACCGACGGGGTCCCCTTCGGTTCGAGGAAGCTCACCAGGGCCTCGCCGACGCCGAGCTGCGTGATCGCCTCCGCCACGTCGAAGCCGGGGTTCTGCCGGAACGTCTCGGCGGCCGCCTTCACCGCGCGCTGGTCGCGGGGCGTGAAGGCGCGAAGCGCGTGCTGGACCCGGTTTCCGAGCTGGCCCAGCACCGTCTCCGGCACGTCGAGCGGGTTCTGCGTCACGAAGTAGACGCCGACGCCCTTCGAGCGGATCAGCCGCACCACCTGCTCGACGGCATCGAGAAGCGCCTTCGGCGCGTCGTTGAACAGCAGGTGCGCCTCGTCGAAGAAGAACACCACCTTCGGCTTGTCCAGGTCGCCAACCTCGGGCAGCTGCTCGAACAGCTCGGAGAGCATCCACAGCAGGAACGAGGCATAGAGCCGGGGCCGCTGCATCAGCTTGTCGGCGGCCAGGATGTTGACGACGCCGCGCCCGTCGCGGTCGGTCCGCATGAAGTCGTCGAGGTTCAGGGCCGGCTCGCCGAAGAAGCGGTCGGCATTCTGGTTCTCGAGCATCAGGAGTTGACGCTGGATCGCGCCGACCGAGGCCGCCGAGACGTTGCCGTAGGTCCCCGAGATCGTCTTGAGGTTCTCCGAGCAGAAGGCCAGCAGCGCGCGCAGGTCCTTCAGGTCGATCACCGGCCACTGGTTTTCGTCGGCGACGCGGAAGGCGATGTTGAGCACGCCCTCCTGCGTGTCGTTGAGTTCGAGCAGCCGCGACAGCAGCAGTGGCCCCATCTCGGTCACGGTGCAGCGGATCGGGTGGCCCTGCTCGCCGAACAGGTCCCAGAACACGGTGGGGAAGCGGTCGGGCTCGTAGGCGATGCCGAGTTCCTCGGCGCGTCTGACGAAGACGGGCTTGGATTCGCCGGCCGCCGCCAGCCCGGACAGGTCGCCCTTCACGTCGGCTGCGAAGACCGGGACGCCGGCGTTGGAGAAGCCCTCCGCCATCACCTGCAGCGTGACGGTCTTGCCGGTGCCGGTGGCGCCGGCCACCAGCCCGTGGCGGTTGGCGAGCTTGAGCGTCAGCACCTCGGGCTTCGGCGGACCGGCCTTCTGGGGACTCTTTCCAACGAGGATGCTGTCGTCGCCCGCCATCACGCCCGATCCCCTTCGCGCCGCCTGTGACGGTTATGGCCACCGGAGGCCGGCTTTGCCAGATGCGTGGCCGTTCGGCTTGATTTCCGCGCCTCGAGGCCCGAAGGACGGAGATACAACCCTCGGGAGCCGTCGACCATGGAAGAACTGATCGCCCGCGTGACCAACCGGACCGGGCTCGATGCCGCGACGGCGCAGACCGCGATCGGGCACATCCTCGCCTTTCTCCAGAAGGAAGGCCCGGCGACCGAGGTCAGCCAGCTGATGGCGTCAATGCCGGGCGCCGAGTCCCTCGTCGCCACGTCGAACGCCGAAGAGGGCGGCGGCGGGCTGATGGGCATGCTCGGCGGCATGATGGGCGGCGGCGTGATGGCGCTCGGCCAGAAGCTGATGTCGGCCGGCGTTCCGATGGGCCAGATGCAGCCGCTCGGCCAGGAGCTGTTCGCCTACGGCCGCGAGAAGGCCGGCGAGGACGTGATGGGGCCGATCGTCGGCTCGGTCCCCGGCCTCAACCAGTTCGTCTGAGACCGGGCGGCCGGCGGGTTCGCGGAGCGTTCATGGGCGCCGGCCTGTCATAAAAGCGTGCGGGCTTCGTGGTTGTGTCCGGTTCCAGGGCCTGGAGCCGGTCGCCCCGCGGGGGCGCGTTCGGAAAGCCCCGGAATAGGCGTCGACCATGGTCGCGAAGTTTACGCGCGGGGCCTCCGCGGCCTGGGACGCGATCCGGGCCAACGGGTGGGACAACATCGAGTCCCCGATCGCGAAGCTGAAGCGCAAAACCGCGGACGGCAGCCTGCCCGGTTTCGGCGGCCGCAGCCTGATTCCGCCCGGCGCCACGCCGATCCGCTTCAAGGCGCCGAAGGCGGTTCCCGAATTCGGACCGAGCCTCGGCCGCATCGGCAATCTCGAAGTGTGCCTCGCCACCCGCAAGTCGGAGATCCGCCGGGCGCAGCGCCTGCGCTACCAGGTGTTCTACGAAGAGATGTCGGCGATCCCCACCGGCATGGCGATGCTGTCGCGCCGCGACGTCGACGCCTACGATGCGGTCTGCGACCACCTCATGGTGATCGACCATGCCGCCACCGAGGCGAAACCGTTCCGGAAGGCCCGCCCGAAGGTCGTCGGCACCTATCGCCTCCTCCGCGGCGAGGCGGCGGAGCGAAATTTCGGCTTCTACTCGGCCTCCGAGTTCGACATCGCGCCCTTGCTGGCGGCCCATCCGGGCAAGCGCCTGCTCGAGCTCGGCCGCTCCTGCGTGCTGAAACCCTATCGCACCAAGCGCACCGTCGAGATGCTCTGGGCCGGAATCTACGCCTATGTCCTGCACCACCGGATCGACGCGCTGATCGGTTGCGCGAGCCTGGACGGCACCGATCCGGCCCGCCTCGCGCTGCCGCTGAGCTTCCTCCACCACCATGCCCGTGCCCCGGAGGGATGGCGGGCGCGCGCCTTGCCGGAGCGCTACGTGGCGATGGACCGGCTCGACCGCGAGGCGATCGACCCCAAGGCGGCGCTGCAGGCGCTTCCGCCGCTGATCAAGGGT
>CAZZZJ010000098.1:0-9427 GCA_964658355.1 Beijerinckiaceae bacterium | reverse complement strand
ACGCCCCGGCGGCACCCATCGATGCCCTCGATGCCGCCTGCGCCCGCCACGACGCGTGCAGCCCGGGCAGCGGTCCGGCCACGAAAGCCTGCAACCTTCGTCTGCAAAGGGATGCCGATGCGATCTCGCGGGATCCGCGGCAGCCGGCAGACCTTCGGACCCTCGCGGGCTTCGTATCCGTCGGGGCGTCGATGATGACGTCAAGCGCTGCGCCGGAAGTGCCGGTACCGGCGACCCGGCCCTCGAATGGAAACGGCTGGACCGCTTAACTTCGATAGGCGTCCGGCCTGGTCCAACGCCAGGACGACGGAATCGCAGGTGGAGGGCGGGTATCGAAGACCATGCACTTTCACACGGGCTGCATCCCATCGCGGCGCCGGGGATGCACGCCGCATCTCCGGTTCGGAAACCCCGATGAAGGGGATCGGGGCTTTGCCCAGTGGATCGACGCTGCCTTTTCGATTCGCCCGCATCCTTCGCGTTGATCGAACTTGTGGCTGACGGCTCGCCGCCGAAGCGGAGCATGCCCTCGGTGTCGATGACGAGCTTGTCGCCGGTCCCCACCGAACGTCCGTATCCCGAACCCCGGACGCGTAACTCGCATCCGCCCTCGCATTCGACCTCGGTCGCGGCTTCCGAGTTGGGATGTCCGCGGGCCGTTTCCATGGCACCATCGGAACCTGCCTGCGCACCGTGTCTCCTCGCGGCCTGACGCCCTATCGACCCGGGGGCCTAAGACGCGGGTCGATCTAAGACGTCCCATCATTCCGGCAAGACAAGCGTTCCCCACCGAGGCGCAATATGCCGAAGTATCGGCTTTTCCCCGCATCCGCCTCGGCACGTCCAGAACGACCGCGAAGCCCTCACCCGAACCGCGCCAGCGCGAAATCGACGAAGGAGCGCAGCTTCGGCGTGATCCGCCGGTCCGGCGCGTAGAGGACGTGCATGGGATGAGTCGGAGTTTTGTAGCCCGGCAAGAGTTGGACGAGCCGTCCCGACGAAAGATCATCCCGGACCAGCGACGCCGGCTGGAGGAAGATGCCCATTCCCGCCAGGGCCAGGGTCAGCAGCGCCTGCCCGTTGTTCACGACGTGCCTGCAGCACACCTCGACCGTGATGGGGCCGTCCGGGCCCATGAAGGACCAGCGGTGGCGCGTCGTACCGTAGGCGAACCCGAGGCACTCGTGCGCACGAAGGTCGTCAGGGGTCGCCGGTTCGCCGTGCGCCTTGATGTAGGCCGGGGCCGCGCAGAGGATCATCTCCATGGGACGCAGCACCCGGGCGATCAGGCCGCTGTCGCCGAGTGAACCGACGCGGAAGACCGCATCGTAGCCCTCGTCGACGAGGTCGACCGTCCGGTCCGCAAGCGTGAGGTCGACATCGACCTCGGGATTGGCCGCGAGGTATTCGGGCAGCACCCGCGCGAGTTCGTGAGCACCGAACGTGACCGGGGCGTTCACCCGGATACGTCCGCGGGGGACCGCCCGGCTCTCCGCCGCCAGAGCCTCCGCGGCCTCGACCTCCGCCAGGATGGTCCGGACCCGGTCGTGGAAGGCCCGTCCCATCTCGGTGACGCTCTGACGGCGGGTGGTCCGATTGATGAGCTTGACCCCGAGATGGTCCTCGAGGGTCCGGACATGCTTGCCGACCATCTGCGACGACATCGAGAGCGCGTCGGCCGCGGCTGAGAACGAGCCCGCCTCCACGGCCTTGGCGAAGACAGCCATGCTGGCAAAGCGATCCATGATTTGAAACCTACTGTTTCAAGAGTGTGCGCGGGTTGGCGATTTATCCATCATCGATGGAGGCCCACAACCACGGACAGGCCGAACGGCACGGCATCATGGGAGTTGAAGACATGATCATCGCGATCATCGGCACCGGCAACATGGGAAGCGGCATCGCCAAGCTTCTCGCCTCGAAAGGCATCGACGTGGCCATCGGCCACCGCGATCCGGCCAAGGCCGCGGCGCTCGCGGGCGAGATCGGCCCACGCGCCCAGGGCGGCGGCTCCGAGGCGGCGGCGCGGCTTGCCGACATCGTCATCCTGGCGGTGAACTACGGGACCGCCGAGGCGGCCCTCAAGGGTGCGGGCGACCTGTCCGGCAAGATCGTCGTCGACATCTCGAACCCGATAACCCCGGATTTCAAGGCGCTCACCGTGGGGCACACGACGTCGGCGGCGGAAGAGATCCAGAAGCTCGTCCCGGGCGCGAGGGTGGTGAAGGCGTTCAACACGATCTTCGCGCAACTGATGCCGTCCGCGGCACGCGAGAGTCGCGAGGTCCAGGTCTTCGTGGCCGGCGACGACGACGCCGCGAAGAAGGCTGTTTCCGATTTGGCCTCGTCCGTCGGGTTCGCGCCCGTCGATGCCGGCCCACTGAGCAACGCCCGCTACCTGGAGCCGGTCGGCGAGATCAACATCCACTTCGGCTTCTTCCTCGGCTGGGGAACCTCCGCGGCCCCGGCCTGGATCAAGGCCGCCTGAACGGTCGTCGCGACCATCACGGAACAAGGAAACATCATGACACGCATCGTACGATTTCATCAGATCGGCAGCCCCGATGTCCTCAAGGTCGAAGACGTCGCCGTACCGGCGCCGAAGTCCGGCGAGGTCCAGATCCGGGTCAAGGCGATGGGACTCAACCGCGCGGAAGTCATGTTCCGGACCGGCCAGTACGTCACCGAGCCGACCTTCCCGGCCATTATCGGATACGAGGCCGCCGGCACGGTCGAGGCGCTCGGTCCCGACGTCGATGGCTTCGCCGTCGGCGATGCCGTCAGCGTCGTCCCCTGCTTCATGCTCGGCGATTACGGCCTGCACGGCGAGCTCGTGAACGCGCCGGCCTTCGGGGTGGTGAAGCATCCGGACAACCTGTCCTGGGAGGAGGCGGCCGCCACCTGGATGATGTTCACGACCGCCTACGGCGCCCTCGTGGACATCGCGAACGTCCAGGCCGGCCAGACGGTGCTCATCCGCGCCGCGTCCAGCAGCGTCGGGCTCGCCGCCATCCAGATCACAAAGGCCCTCGGCGCCGTGCCCGTCGCCCTGACGCGCCGCGGCAACAAGCGCGACGAACTCCTGCGGCACGGCGCGGCCCACGTCATCGCCACCGAGGAACAAGACCTCGTCGCCGAGGTGAACCGCATCACCGACGGCAAGGGGGCGAACGTCGCCTTCGATCCCGTCGGCGGTCCCGAGGTCGCGAAGCTCCTCGAATCGCTCGGCTACCTGGGCATCTTCTTCCAGTACGGCGCGCTCGACACCACGCCGCTCGCGGTTCCAGTCATGCCGTTGCTCGGCAAGGACCTCACGGTCCGGGGCTACCAGCTGTTCGAGATCACCAAGGACCCGGTGCGGCTGGCGAAGGCGAAAGACTTCATCGTGAAGGGCTTGGCTTCCGGTGATCTGAAGCCGGTCATTGCGAGGACCTTCAAGCTCGACGAGATCGCCGATGCCCACCGCTTCATGGAGAGCAACGAGCAGATCGGGAAGATCGTCGTCCTCGCCGCGTAGGCCGGCGAGGGCATCCCTGTATCGCTCCCGCCGACCGTCGCCGTGATACCGATGGCGGGAGCGATCCGGTGCCTCCGCCCGTCGGGATCGCGTCTGCTCGGAACCAGGCGTCCCGGTTCCGAGCCAGTGGTCAAATCTGACGGATGGAACCAACGCCCGGGTAAGCTCCCGCCCCGAAGCGGCTGCTCCGAATGTCCTGTGTGGATGGCTCCCGCATTGCAAGTGGCGAATTGAGGTTCTGGCGCGTTGGTCGGGCACAGTCTTGTGTCCGGCCTGTCGATGCAGTCGTGCATGGTGACTGCCGGCCCTGATGGTATCCGCGAGCTCGGTCCTACTCTGCTTCGCGGGCCATGACGCCCTGGACATTCGGCGGGGTGTCCCGGCTTCGGCATCGGATCTTACCGGCCTGCGGGTTCCGGAGCGGCTCGTGAACGCGACAGGGCTCGAGCCAGGTCGATGACCCGGCGTCGGTCTTCCAGGTCTTCGATGTCGAGCCAGGCCAGAATCAGTTCTCTGGCCCCAACCGCTTCGTGCGTGCCGCCATGGTGGCCGTCATCGGCAAACGCCGCCGGATCGCAGCCAAGCAGGCCCGCGATGCGCTCCAGCGTGTCGCGCGCTCGTTCTGCCCAGTGGGAGCCCGCGTCATCATCCGTAAGCATGCGTGCCATTCTCCGGGAAGGGTGATCTAGGCGGCGGAAGGTATGGCTCCCGTCACCGTGTGTGCGCCGAAGCGGGCCGCGTCTCGGCATGTGCGTTCCGGGCGTCTTGGCTCGAAGCGGTTCAAGGCGAATTGCCCTGGGCGGCTTCCCGCAGGCGCCAGAGCTCCGCACCTGCGGAAACCAGGATGGCGAGGCCGAAGCCGACATGGGACAGCGTCGCGGCTTCGGAAGCCTCGAAGCCAAGGGCCCAGGGCGCGGCGCAGAGCCAGATCGCGATGACCGAAACGAGGTGTTCCAGCCAGATCTGGGTCCTCGCCATGGCAAGCACGGACAGGACCGCCACCGCGCCTCCGCAGACAAGTGCGTTCAGGGTTGGCGCTGTCGCGTCCGAGAAGTCGAGGTACCACGGCACCGTCATCAGGCCCGACGCGAGCATCAGGCTCCAGGCTGCGAGGAAGATCTCTTCGGGACCGTGATCGCTGATGGGCATCGTTCCGCTCCCTCGGACGTCGCCACTGGGAGTCGCCACTTGGACTCGCCGCGACGTCCTAGAGCATGGCGGATGCTGGGCCGCCCGACCTTGAGATGGATCAAGGCGCTTTCTGTCGAACGGGGTCGAAGTCGCTCCCCCACGGCCTCACCAAGCGTCGGCATCGCGTTAACGATGGCCGATGCCTGGACGGTTGCGGACCGCGTTCGCGGCCATGCCTGGAAGATTTTGTTCCACGTTATCGCGAAACGGTGGCCGATGAGTGCGATCAGCGCCTTTGATCTGCACAAATTATCACGAATACCCCCTGTTTCATCCAATCGCACTCAATCCGCATTCAAAATTCAGCCGGCACACTACGGTCGAACCAGCGATGACATGGGTACGTACGTGGCCGCGATCCTTCTGCTTACAGATACGCCGGCCCGGGGCCGTAAGATGGCCGGCTTCCTGTCGGACGTGGGCGAGACCGTAGTGGTCGACGTGCTCGACCCGGCCGAACCCGCGAGCCTGCCCGCGCCGGAATGCATCATGGCGGTGGTCAGCGACGCGTCCCTCTCCCATGCGGCCCAGGTCTCTGCCCTGCACCGGCACCTCGGACGCCTTGGTCGGAACCGCCCACCGTTCCTCTGCCTGATGCACGAGGACACGCCCCGGGCACGCGCCCAGGCCCTGGCGCTCGGCGCCGACCGGACCCTGAGGGCGGGGGATGCGGAACAATCCCTCGCGACGACGCTGGGTGGCCTTTCCGCCGGCGCGCGGCTGTTGGATGCCGTTCGCACGACCACGGCCGGCGCGGCGGCGGCGGACGGCGTCCTCACCCGCATCTTCGACCTCGGACGGGCCGGCAGTGCCCCGAGCCGAGGACATGTCTCACAGGGCGCCGAATTCGTGCTGGGCGCCCTCGACAAGGCCGACGTCCGGACTTGGTTGGACGTGGTCTGGCGCTTCGACGACGCGACGCACCAGCACTGCCTCATCGTCGCCGGCTTGGCGGCTGGGTTCGCCCGGCACCTCGGGATGCGTGAGGCCGATTGCCAGGATCTGACCCAGGCCGCGCTGCTGCACGACCTCGGCAAGTCGCGCATCCCCCTGTCGATGCTGAACAAGCCTGGCCGACTCGACGAAGGCGAGACCGCGGTGATGCGAACCCACCCGTCCATCGGATACGACATGCTCAAGGACGGCGACCACCCGGAGACGATGCTTGCCGTCGTGCGCTCGCATCACGAGGCCCTCGATGGATCGGGCTATCCCGACAACCTGCGGGCCGACCAGATCCCGGACCTCGTCAGGCTCGTCACCGTCTGCGACGTGTTCGGGGCGCTGATCGAGCGCCGTTCCTACAAGAAGCCGCTCGACGGCGACGAAGCCTACGCCATCCTTCGGGGCATGGCGGGCAAGGTCGACCTCGACCTCGTCCGCGCCTTCCAACCCCTGGCGGAGGTGGCCGGGGCAGCGGTTGGTTCGATGGCGGCCTGAACGGAGCCTTGCGTCGGCGCCGGGCGCGACCAGGCCGCCATCCGTCGAAACGACCGACCCGAATGGGATCGGCGACTCCGAAGCCGGTGCGTGCCGGACTCGTCTGCCTTCGAAGGGCGCCCCCGCCGAGTTCGAGTATCGTCAGCCCAAAGGTCTAGCGGGCATTCCTCCACGACGGCCACCGTGCCGTGCAGGCTGTCAGGGGCGGCGAGCCAGGGCGGGACGTGGCGGCGTGGATGGTCAGCTGCGGCCTGGCGCGCGCATTCGACCGCTGGTCAGGGATGGCGAAGCCTCAGACCGAACCACGGAAGACGATCGAGACTACCGAAGACTGTGAAGTTTTTTTACTCATAAAGGCCGAACTCCGGCTTTTGACGGTCTTAAATGAAATGTTTCTGTTCAAAAAGGCCTCAATTCGTCTTTCGACGTATCGCCGTCGCTTTCCTGGATGCGGGCAAGGCTCAAGAGCCTGTCAAGCGGCGAAAAGTGGTATTGACGGAGGGCCGGCGATTGGTTGACGCGATACATAAACCGTGACGCAATTGGCCCGCGCGGAAGTCTGAAAGATAATCGTCGGTCGAGATTGATATTATTCGTTCCTATAAGGGTCCGATGATGGATGTCATGACATGAATAATTTCATTCCCGACTATGGGCGGGATCCTGGAGGACTTCCGATGCCGACACGTTCGCTGATGCGTCCGAGTTCCTCCGAGGATAAGAATTCCGGCCCGCGCGCGTTTTCCTCGCGGCATTTCCTCAAGCTCATCGAGGATACCGGCAAGGTGGGCTTCTGGTCCGCCGACCTGCGTGCCGACCGCATTGATGCCTCGCTCGGGCTCTACCGCATCCTCGGGCTCGACCCGGCGTCGGAGGTGACCTTCGGCTTTGGCCTCGACATGATCCACCCGGAGGACAAGGCGACGCACGGGGACCAGATCGCGGTGCTACGTTCTGGCCAGCCGGTCAGCCGCGAGTTCCGCATCATCAGGCCGGACCGCACGCAACGTTGGATCCTCCATCACGCCGAGGTCATCATGGGACCGGACGGCGCGCCCAGCCAAGGTATGGGTGTGGTTTTCGACGTGACCGCCCAGCACGACACCATGAACGCCCTCATGCAGCGGCACGACCGGCTGAACGCCCTCGTCGCCGCGACCGCCGCGGTCTTCTGGGTCAACAAGGCCAATGGCGAGACGAGCGAGATGCCCCAGTGGATGGTCCTGACCGGGCAATCTCATTCACAGATCCAGGGACTCGGCTGGCTGGATGCGGTGCACCCGGACGACCGCCCCCGCACCCAGGCGGCCTGGATGACGGCGGTCGAGCATACCGCGCCGTACAACACGGATTACCGTGTCCTGTGCGCGGACGGCATCTACCGGTGGTTCAATGCGCGCGGCGCACCCGTGCTCAACAAGGACGGCTCGGTTCGGGAATGGGTCGGCGTCTGCCTGAACGTCCCCGGACGTACACGCTACGGCTCGTCCGACGGCGCCGGACGCACCGCGACTTTCAACGACCCGTCCGGCTCCCGGGCATCGGGCGAGCAAGCCCTGACACCGGGGCAGATCCGGGCGGCGCGCGCCTTCCTCGGACTGTCGAAGGAGGATCTGGCGCGCTTGGCGGACATCTCGATCTCGACCGTCAATCGGCTTGAGGACCCGAACTCGCCGATCCGGGCGCGTGGCGAGACGGCCCTTGCCGCACGCCGCGCGCTGGAGAAGGCCGGCGTCGAGTTCACGTTCGAGGACGGGGCGAAGCCGGGCGTCCGGGAGGCGTAAGGCCGGCCCGTCCCCGAACCGGGATCATCCGGCGAACGCCGAGCCCTGGAGCGCCGCCAGCGGCAGGTCCATGTGGCAATGCACGCCATCGCCCCCGAACGCCAACGTGACCTCGCCCTGTAGCTGGCGCGCGAGCCCCACCTCGAGGAAGCGCCGTCCGAACCCCTTGTGCGTGGGGGGAACGGGTATCCTGACCCGGCGCTCGATCCAATCGAGGATGAGCCGCGGTCCGCGTTCGTCACCCGAATCCCGCGTTTCCCAAGCCACGGAAAGCCGTCCTTCGGCTCCGGAAAAGGCACCTGCCGATACGGCGTTCGAGGTCAGCTCGTTGAAGGCCAGACCGAGCGATACGGTCGCTTCCGGGCCGAGGCGGATCGCGGGACCCGCCATCGTGATCCGGGCGCCCTCCGCGTACGGTGCGAGGTTGCGCGCGACGAGGTTGCGAAGCTCTACCGCTTCCCATCGTACCGCCTCCAGAAGGTCGTGGGAGCGGGACAACCCGATCAGCCGAGCCTCGAAGGCACGCCGGAACGCGGTGGGCTCGGGTGTGGAGCGCAGCGTCTGGGTGACCATCGACTGGACGGTCATCAGGGTGTTCCTGACGCGGTGGTTCAATTCGTCCGTCAGGATGCGCTGCCGCCGCTCGGCCGCGATGCGTTCTGAGATGTCGTGCGCGATCTTGGATGCGCCGACGACCTCGCCGCTCCCGTTCCGGATCGGCGACACGCGCAGGAGGACATCGACGATGCGACCGTCCTGATGCCGCCGCCGCGTCTCGAAGGCGTCGACGGGTTCGCCGCGCCGGATGCGACCGAGGATGTCGGGCACCTCGTTCCGGCGATCCTCCGGGACCAGCATGGCGACGGGCCGTCCCATGGCCTCAAGCCCCGTGTATCCGAACAGGCGCTCGGCCGCGGCATTCCACGTCTCGATGACGCCGTCGAGCGTCGTCGAGACGATGGCGTCGTGTGAGGATTCGACGATGGCGGCCAGCCAGTTCTCGGCGACGTTCGCGTCGTAGGCCTGGAGCGGCATCGTTCGGGTCTTCCTCGGTCCCCCTCGCCGGCGTCACCCAGTCATCGGGACGATGTGAATGCGCGACGTATCCGGCCGGACGGGCCCGACGTGATGGCGGAAGGCGCCATGCGGCACCGCCAAGCCGCATCGATCCGGAACGACTGAAGTCCGGCACGTCATCGACGTGCTTCCCTGAACGGAAGCGGGACCAGAAGCGTGCGCTGCCGCAAAAGAATGGTAATCCGGGATGATCGATAATCAAGACGCTTTTGCGATGATTTATATTAAATTATGGGCCGGATGGAACGAAGTATTTCATTTGTCGAGAGCTGAACCCGGCACAAAGCCAGATGATAGGTTTCGATGCACGGCGATGTCTCGGCCCCAATGTACGCTTCGGCGTGCGTTGCAGGGTATGCCGGGCTAGGTCGTGAACTCATAACGGGATTTGGATCAGGACGAGGATCACCGGGTTTCC